>JANNQZ010000074.1:0-1565 GCA_031401015.1 Chloroflexota bacterium
CATCGGGGCCGGCCTCGACGATCTCGCCGGTGATCTCATGACCGAGGACCAGACCGGCGAGAGCCGTCGTGCGACCTCGGACCATGTGCTGGTCCGAGCCACAGATATTCGTGCTGACGACGCGCAGGATCACCCCGTGCCGGCACGGGCGAACGCGTCCATCGACCCGGAGCTCCAGGCGAGCATCCTCCAGATCCTGGACCTCGACGATCCCCGGACCCTGGTACACCACACCACGGTTGTCACCCATCTCGACCTCCCATCCGGTGTCCGGCGCTCCCGCCGCAGCCGCGAGCATAGACGGCGCTCCGCCCAACCCGCTAGCATCGGTGGAACCGTTGCCAGTCGCTGATGAGGGCCACGCCATGGATCGCGCCGTCTTCTATCTCCGCATCTTTCCCGGGACGGAGGCCGAGTACGACCGACGACATGACGCGATCTGGCCGGACCTGGCCACCGAGATCCGCGAGTCCGGTATTCGCAACATGTCCGGCTTTCGCCGCGGGACGGACGTCTGGTACTACCTGGAGGGCGAGCCGGATGTGGCGACCGCCTTCGGGATCCATGGTCCGAAGCCGGCCAATCAGCGCTGGAACCTGTACTTCCGCGACGTCATCGCCCAGATCACCGACGACTCCGGCGGCCTCCTCTACTACGACCAGGTCTTCCGCTCCGACGGTCCGCAACTCGAAGGGCCGTTCGAGCGCGCCATGTTCGGTCTCGTGATCGATCCTGACCGCGCCGCCGAGTACGAAGCGCTCCATGCCGACCCTTGGCCGGACCTGATGGAGGCCATCGAGGCCTCCGGCTTCCGGAACTACAACGGGTTCCGGCGCGGCGCCCACGTCGTCTATTACGGCGAGTTCTACCCGGACATGGCCACAGTCTTCGGGAAGATGGGGAGCTACGAAGTCAACGCTCGGTGGGGCAAGGCGTTCGACGGGATCATCACCACCATCGTCGACGCTGACGGCAATCTGATCACCGCTGACGAGGTCTTCCACCAGGATTGACCATGGCCACGACCTCTATCGACCGCTCCGACCGTCGACCGCGGGTCGGGGTCGTCAGCCCCTACTGGACGCTCTGGGAGCACACTGCCGGACCAACCTTCCGGGCGGACCGGATGGCGCTGGCCCGCTCGGTGGCGGACCAGCTGGCGGGCGACGGAGCGATCGTCCCGGTTGCCGTGGTTGAAATCGCCTCCGGCGATGACGGGACGGCCGTCGGGCGCCAGTTCGCGGACGTCGGGGTGGACGTCGTCCTCGTCCTCCAGACAATGGCCGTCCCGGCCGCCTGGACGATGGCCGCGATCGAGGCGCTGCCGGGCGTTCCGGTCGTGGTCTGGGCGCTGCACGAGACCGGTCTGGTCGCCGGCGGCTTCGACCACGGCTCGATCACGACGCAGGGCGCGACGGTTGGGGCGCCGATGATCTCGAACCTCCTGTCCCGGGCGGTTCGGCCGTTTGAGCTGGTCCTGGGTCGGCGCCCCTTCGTCGACAGCCTGTCGCAGGAAATCGGCCGCGCGCTGCAATACTTCTTCACCAGCACGCCGCACCACAAGG
>JANNQZ010000075.1:0-3599 GCA_031401015.1 Chloroflexota bacterium
GCCGCGTTGGTGTCACCAGCGGCGGCGGCGGCCGCCGCCACAACCCGTCGATCCCCCCGCCCCCCGACTTCGGCCTCGGCGCGCTCGGCGGCGGACGCGGGGAGCGTCAGTGTCTCCGTCCATAGGCGGACGCCATACAGCGGGCCACCCGGCTGTGCCGCGGCTACCGATCCGACGCCAAGCGCCAAGGTCAGGGTCGCGGCCAGGAGCAGTGCCGCGGAACGGCGCCAGGGTGAGCGGCGGCGCTCAGACCGGGCCGTCCGGATGTCGCGCGGGGTGGCAGGTTCCGCCGAGCCTGTGGTCGCCGAGGCGTCGAGCCCCGTGGTTGCGGCCGCCGCGCTCCCGAGCTCGATCTCGGCCTGCTCCCTCTGCGCCATGTGCAGGACGTGCGCCCGGATCCGCGCTGTCGCCGTCGGGTCCGGAGACAGGCGGGCCTCCGCGTACGCCTCGAGGCGTCGCGCCAGCTTGTCGTCTGTCGGCTGTCGGTCGTTCATCGGCTGGTCTATCCGTCCTGTCCTTCGTCTGATCGATCCCGGTCTGCATCCCGAGCGCCCGGTGCGCCCGGCTCATGTATCCCAAGTTGTCGCCGGAGGGCGGCGATGCCGCGGAACTGGAGTCCGCGGACCGTTCCTTCCTGTCTTCCCATCACGTCGGCCGCCTCTCGGGCGGACAGTCCGGCGAAAAACCGCAGGGCGATGGCTTCTCGTTGGTCCTCGGTCAGCATCGCCAGCGCGGCGCCGACCTGATCCAGATCGTCCCGGACCAGGGCCACGTCCTCGGGACCGGGGTCCGATGACCCGCGAAGGGCCAAGGCATCCAGGTCCGCGTGCTGGTGACGAGTCCGAGTGAAGTCGACTACGGCATTCCGGGCCAGCCGAAAGAGCCAGCCCCCGAAGGGCACGCCCCGCGACTCATAGCGCGGGAGCGCTTCCAGGGCCTTGACGAAGACGATCTGCGTCAGGTCCTCCGCGTCCGCCGGGCTGTGGACGCGGCTGATGATGTAGCGGTAGATCGGCAGGTGGAAGTGATCGAATAATTGCTCGAAGGCCGACGCGTTCGCCGACCTCGCCTGGTCCACCAGCCGCTCGATCGCGGCATCGTCGAGACTCACAACGAATTGATGGGCGGGCCGTTAGGACCGGTCCGAACGGGTGGGGGGATCGGCACCCCGACTCGATCACCGCCGCGCCGGAACGTGAGGGCCTCGAAGCCGGCTGCGGTGGCGTGCTGGTACCCGTCCGCGACCGCCCAGGCGAAGTGATCGGCGCGGTGCGCGTCGGACCCGACGGTCACGGCACGGCCACCCATCTCGCCGAAGCGTTCGACGATCGCGCGCGCCGGGTAGGTCTCGCCGACCGGGTGTCGGAGGCCGCTCGTGTTGATCTCGAGGGCGGTGCCGCTGTCCAAGAGTGCGCGCAGGATCGGCTCGTATAGCTCGGGTGCGCCGGCGAGGTCCGCTGGCTTGACGTGGGGATACAGGTAGCGCTTGACGACATCGATGTGACCGATGGCATCGAATAGCCCCGAACGAGCCGCGGCCTCGACCTCGTCGAACGATGGCGCGACGACCTCCTTGAGGGATCGGCCTGCAATCCAGCCACGAACGCTCGACGGTGCGTACACGGATCGAACCCGGTCATGGACCGAGCCGATCGTGAAGTCATACGGGTGGCGAGCCAGATGAGCGCGGAGGTCCGGCTCCCAACTTCGATCGTAGGTGAGCTCGACGCCGAAGCGGATCGAGACGCCCTGCGGGCCCCAGCGCTCGGCGGCCTGCCTGACGACTCGCTCGCGGTCCGCGAACGTCGTGTAGCCAAAGGCCGGGGCCCCGGGCTCGAAGTCGACGTGGTCCGTGATCGCGATCTCGGCGATCCCGCGTTCGACAGCCTGTTGGGCGTAGCTGTCGATGGCCACATCGCTGTCTGGTGACAGCCTGGTGTGCATGTGCGCATCGAGCGGCAGGTTACGGGCCTGGCGGTCAATCACCTGGTCGCGCCCACTCGTCGTTCCGCCCCCGCGATCGGTGCGAGACGATCGATCGCGGTTCAAACCTCACCCGGCGATCAGCCCCAGTTCGTGGCCAACACGATCGAATGCGGCCAGCGCCGCGTCGAGCTGCTCCTCCGCGTGCGCCGCGGTCACGATCGTGCGCAACCGGGACTTGTCGATCGCGACCGTCGGAAAGACAACCGGCTGGGCGAACACGCCCTCGTCAAGCAACCGGTCGCTGAAGCGCCCCGCGGTGTCGGGGTCGCCCATCATGACCGGGGTGATCGGCGTTTCCGATCGGCCGGTATCGAACCCGAGACGGGTCAACTCCGACTTGAATCGTCGGGTGTTGGCCCACAGTCGATTGAGCAGCTCGGGCTCGTCCTCCATCACCCGGATCGCCTCACGACAGGCCGCGACAACGGCCGGCGGGTGCGAGGTGGAAAACAGGAACGGGCGAGCCCGCTGCGTCAGCAGCTCGCGCAGCGCCAGGGAGCCTGCCACGTAGCCGCCGAGTGACCCGACGGCCTTGCTCAGCGTCCCGATCTGGATCGCGACGCGGCCGTGCAGGCCGAAGTGATCGACGGTGCCACGCCCGTTCCGGCCAAGGACGCCCGACGCATGGGCGTCGTCGATCATGACCGCCGCGTCGTACGCCTCGGCCGCCTCGACAATCCCAGGGAGCGGCGCAATGTCGCCATCCATCGAGAAGACCCCGTCAGTCACGATCAGGATCAGCCGATAGGGTGCCCCGCCGGCGTCCGGACGCCCCTTCCCGCGCGCTTCGCGCAGGATCTCGCGCAACGCCGCGACGTCGCCATGCGGATAGATCTGCCGGGGTGCCCGCGACAGGCGCATGCCATCGATGATCGAGGCGTGGTTGAGGGCATCGGAGACGATCAGATCTGCCTCGCCGGTGATCGTGGGGATCACCCCGGTGTTGGCGGTGAATCCGGACTGGAAGGTCAGCGCGGCCGGCGTACCCTTGAAGGCCGCGAGCTCGCCCTCCAGCTCCTGGTGCATGGTCATCGTCCCGGCGATTGTCCGGACGGCTCCGCTGCCGACGCCGAAATCGCGAACCGCGGCAAGCGCGGCCTCGCGCAATCGGGGATGGTGGGTGAGGCCCAGGTAGTCATTGGACGCGAGGCTGATCACGCGCCGGTCGTCGACCGAGACGATCGGACCCTGGGCGGACGACATGACCCGCAGCCGGCGATAGAGGTGGCGCTCGCGCAGGTCGGCGATCTCGTCGACCAGGAAGGCGAGGGGATCGGGGCGGCCGGCGCCGCCAATTGCGGGGCGGCCGGCGGTAACTGCGTGGCCGGCGGGACCGGTTGCGCTGCCGGTTTGGCCAGCGGGGTCGGTCATGACTGCCAGTCCATGATCACCTTGCCCGAGTCGCCCGCGCGTGCCGTCGCGAAGGCCGCCGCAAAGTCACGGAACCCGAAGCGGTGGGTGATCGCCGGGGTAATGTCCAATCCGGACTGGAGCATGACCGTCATCTTGTACCACGTCTCATACATCTCACGACCATAGATCCCCCGCAGGGTGAGCATCTTGAACACGATCGCGTTGACGTCCAGGGCGATCTCCTCGGTCGGGATGCCGAG
>JANNQZ010000076.1:0-2688 GCA_031401015.1 Chloroflexota bacterium
CCGTCATTGGCAGCGACTAAGTCATTGAGCTCATGCGGCAGCGTGGTGACGAGGTGGACATAGTCCAACTGGCGGCGCTCCTTCGCGACGCTGGCATCCCCGCGATCGCCGGCGTGGACACGCGGTCCCTGGCGCGGCATCTCCGGACGCAAGGCAGCCTGCGCGGGATCGTGACAGCGCCGGGGTTTATCGATCGGGAAGCCGCGGTCCTCGCCGCGCGAGGAATCGCGCGCTGGGAGGACCAGGACTTCGTGAGCCAGGTCTCGCCGCCGTCGATCACCGAGTATCCGGCGACGGCGCCGGTCGGTGAGGTTGGCGCAGTCGGCGCGGTCGGCCCACGGATCGGCGCGGTCGGCCCACGGATCGGGATCGTGGACCTGGGGCTCAAGGCCAACATCGTGAAGGCCATGCGACACCGAGGCGCCAGCGTTCGGGTCTTCCCGCATATGGCCTCGGCTACGGACGTTCTTTCGTCCGATATCGACGGCGTGGTCCTCTCGCCCGGACCCGGCGATCCGGCCCGCCTGGCGGCACAGGTCGCCCTGGCTCGCGCCATCATCGACGACGGCCGGCCGTTGCTCGGGATCTGTCTTGGTCACCAGATCGTGGGGCGGGCTGCTGGAGCGGAGACTCGCCGGCTCCGCTTCGGGCACCACGGCGCAAACCACCCGGTTCAGGATCTCGAGCTTGGCCTTGTTCAAGTGACCGCCCAGAACCACGAAGTCCAGGTCGTCGGGGAGTCTCTCGCAGCTTCGTCTGGCTTTCGGGTCAGCCAGATCAACCTCAATGACCGCTCGGTGGAAGGGCTGCGCCACCGCGACCTGCCGATCGAGACCGTCCAGTACCACCCGGAAGGCGCGCCGGGGCCGCTGGATGCGCTCGCAGTGTTCGATCGGTTCGTGGCCGCAGCGCGTGGGGAGCGGTTGTGATCGAGGGTTTTCTGCCAGATCGTCAGCCCATGACGCTTGGGCGCGGTTCAGGGCTCGCTCGACCCCACCTCGGCGCCAATCGACCTGACTTCGGGCCCGATCTAGCCGTCAGAGACAGCCTCGGCCGGTGGATTCGGCGTGAATCGATGCGGGACGCTGCCTCCGCGGCGCTGGAATCGAGCCTTGGCGTTACCCGGTGGCGATTTGGCAGGAAACCGCGGTCGGGGCACCGATGCGCGTTCCACCGACGACCCCACCGCCGATGATCCCGCCACCCCCCAGACCCGCGTCCGTCCTGATCCTGGGCTCCGGGCCGGTCGTCATCGGGCAGGCCGCCGAGTTCGACTACGCGGGAACGCAGGCCTGTCGAGCCCTCCGGGCCGAGGGGATCCGCACGATCCTCATCAACTCCAACCCGGCCACGATCATGACTGACCCCTCCGTCGCTGACGCGATCTATCTCGAGCCACTCACCGTTGCAGCCGTGGAAGCCGTCATCGCCAAGGAGAAGCCGGAGGGCCTGCTGGCCGGGCTCGGTGGCCAGACGGCACTCAACCTCGCCATTGCCATGTCCGATGCCGGCGTCTTCGACCGTCACCCGATCCGGCTCCTGGGCACTCCGCTCGAGGCAATCCGGATGGCCGAGGACCGCGAGGCGTTTCGCAATCTCCTCGATCGACTCGGACAGCCGTACGCCCCCTCGTTCATCGTCGAAGGCGCTACGCAGGAGGAACGCGACCGCTCAACGCGCGAGGCGCTCGAATCCATCGGACTGCCGGCCATCGTCCGCCCCGCGTACACCCTGGGAGGCACCGGCGGCGGGATCGTCGGGACGGAGGCCGCCTACCACGAACGCGTTCGGGCCGGTCTGCGAGCCAGTCCCATCGGCCAGGTCATGGTCGAACAGTGCCTGGTCGGCTGGCAGGAGGTCGAGTACGAGGTGATGCGCGACGCCGATGACACGTGCATCGCGGTCTGCTCGATGGAAAACGTCGACCCGCTCGGCGTGCATACCGGCGATTCGATCGTCGTGGCGCCCGTGCAAACGCTCACCGACCAGGTCCACCAGCGCCTCCGCAGCGCATCCCTCACGATCATCCGCGCGCTGGGCGTGGAGGGTGGCTGCAACGTCCAGTTTGCGCTGTCGCCCGACTCAACCGAGTACGCCGTCATCGAGGTCAACCCGCGCGTCAGCCGGAGCTCCGCGTTGGCATCGAAGGCGACCGGCTACCCGATTGCCCGGGTCGCCGCCCAGATCGCGATCGGCAGGCGCCTGGCGGAGATCCCCAATGTGGTGACGGGCACCACGGTCGCCGCCTTCGAGCCGGCGCTCGATTACGTGGTGGTCAAGTTGCCGCGTTTCCCGTTTGACAAGTTTCCGGGCGCGGACCGGACGCTGGGCAGCCAGATGAAGGCGACCGGCGAGGTGATGGCGATCGATCGCACCTTCGGCTCGGCGCTCAACAAGGCGCTGCGGGGGCTGGAGCAGGCCGGCGTGGGGCCGTTGGCGGAGGATCCGGGCTGGACGCCGACGTTCGACTACCTCGCCTCGGTCTACGCCGGCGACCTCGACGCCGGCGATCCCGACGCCCACGAGCCGATCCGCTGGGTGGACGAAACCGGCCAGGCCTGCGAATCGACCCGCCACGCGCAGCGTATGGCCGCCCCGATCGTCCTTCGTCGCTTCCTGGAGCCGTCGGACAGCCGGCTGTGGCGGATCCTGGGCCTGATGCGCCGCGGCGTTCCGGAGGCGCTGATC
>JANNQZ010000077.1:0-5197 GCA_031401015.1 Chloroflexota bacterium
CGGGCGATCCACCAGCTCGAGCAGGTCGACACAGCGCTGGCTCGCCTCGCTGCCGGAACATTCGGGCGCTGTCTGCGTTGCGGTCGAGCCGTCGCTGCGGCGCGCCTGGAGGCGCTTCCCTGGGCGGCCCACTGCATCGACTGCCAGAGCGCGCTGGATCGAGGGCAGCGTTGAGCGAGGCCGCCCGAGAGGCTCGGCGCGCAGCTTTGGTCGACCTCGAGGCGATTCGGGCAGCCGCTGCGACCCTGCAGGGGATCACGATTCGCTCGCCGCTCGTGGCCTTCGGACCGGCGGAGCGGCGTCACTTCCTCAAGGCGGAGTCCCTCCAGCCGATCGGCGCCTTCAAGCTGCGCGGCGCCTATGTCGCGATCGCATCACTCCCCACTGAGGTCCGGGCACGCGGAGTCATCACCTACTCGTCGGGCAACCACGCCCAGGGCGTGGCCCGCGCGGCGCGCTTGCTCGGGGCGCCTGCGGTCGTGGTCATGCCGTCCGACGCGACGAAGATCAAGCTGGAGCGGGTCGAGGCCGACGGGGCTGAAGTGGTCATCGTGGGCACGGCCAGCGAGGAGCGCCAGCGGGTCGCCGAATCGATTGCGGCCGAGCGCGGCCTGACGATCATCCCGCCGTACGATGACGACCGGATTATCGCGGGCCAGGGCACGATCGGGCTCGAACTGGTGGAGGACCTCGACGATCTTGCCGTCGTCCTGGTCCCGATCGGTGGTGGTGGGCTGGCCAGCGGCGTGGCGACGGCCATCAAGCGGCTTCGGCCGGACGTCCGGGTGATCGGCGTGGAGCCGGAACTGGCTGCCGACGCGCGGGATTCGCTGGCTCGTGACGAGATCGTGCGCTGGCCGGCCGAACTCGCCTCACGAACGATCGCCGATGGGACCCGCACGCAGGCGCTGGGCCGCCGGACGTTCGCCCATCTTCGGGTTCACCTGGACGGGATCGTGACCGTCTCCGAGGCCGAGATCGCGGCGGCCGTCCGTTTGGCGGCCGAACGGGGCAGACTTGTGGTCGAGCCATCGGGCGCGCTGTCGATCGCGGCGATGGCGTTCCACGGCGCGGAGCTCGGGCTCGCACGGGTGGATGGGTCCGTCGTCGCCGTCGTGAGCGGAGGAAACGTCGATCCTGAGCACTATCGGGAGTACCTCACCGCGGAGATCCCGCCCGAGGCGTAGCGGCACGACGGCTGCCAGGCGATCGTTCCGGATCGCTCGCGACTACGAGCCCGCGATGTCGCCTCGCCTGTCGGCCAGGCGCTCCGCGAGGCGACCCTCGCGGACCCGGATCTGGGCGAGGTCGATGCCGGCCTGACGATCGGAGCGGGCCAGACCGCGTGAGTCGGCGCGCATCCAGCCGGCCACCAGCAGCATGATCGCGGCCAGGAAGATGGCATCGCCCGCGATCCACATGATGCCGGCCGCGAGTTGCTGGTCAGCCAGCGGATCGATCCCATAGGGCTGGCCGAGGCTGACGTAGTGCGGGTAGAGCGAGGCGGGTGCGCCCAGGATCACGAAGGCGAGGAAGGTGTTCTGGGTCATCTGCAGAAAGAGGTAGGCGATCCGGACGGGGTGGCCGATTCGCCACGGAGCGGGGTCGGAGCCCACGGCCGGCCACCAGAACAACAGGGCGCTCAACAGGAATAGGGCATGCTCGACGACGTGGACCAGCGGGTCCTCCAGCGCGGCGTCGAACAGCCGCGAGAAGTGACTGGCCCACATGACCCCGGCGAACAGGATCCATGCGGTGACCGGGAATGCCATGACGCGCATCACCCGCGAGTGGAGGATGGGCAGGACCCATCGGCGGCGCATCGCGGCGGAACTCAACCGCAGGATCAACGTGATCGGGGCCGCCAGCGCGATCAGCGGTGCGACGACCAGGGCGAGCAGGACGTGCTGGACCATGTGCACGGAGAAGAGGGTCGTGTCGTGGCGCTCGATGCCGGAAAGCAGCGCGACCGCCAACGCCAGCATGGCCGCCAGGAACGCCACGGTACGTCGTCGCGGGACCGGGTTCGCGGGATGAGCCGCGTTGATGCGGCGCACGGCCCACAGCCACGAGCCGACCGAGGCCACGATCGCCAGCGTCGGCACCGGCTCAAAGGTCCAGGCAAACAGCAGCGAGCCCGCGGCCGGGGGCTCCGGCGGGACGGCCCCGTGCGCGAGGGCCGGGCCGACGAGTGTGGCCAGACCCGTGAACGCACCGCCGATGGCGCCCAGCCCGCCCAGGAGCCGACGGACCAGTTGGATCGAGCGCATCGCCGACATGGTCGCATGATCGTCTCACGTGTCGCGCGCCCACGAATCCGGGTGCGTCACGAGGGCGCGCGAGCCGCTTCCGCTCCGGGTAGAATGGCCGCGCCTCGGCCCCAGGTCGCGGCAACCTGCTGTTTCGTCGGTCATGCGCTCGTTCGTGGGCGGTGGCCATCCTCGAGGATATTGATGTCGAGTTCCCGCGGGACGCGCCGGATGCCTGCTTCTCTAGTCGCGATCGTCGTCATCGTCGTGCTGATCGCGCTCGTGGCGGCGGCCGCCGTGGCCCTGGGCTTCGACCTCGTCGCCGAGGCCGGCAAGTTCGCGACCGGGCTCTATCCGCCGATCGCGGTGACCGAACAGGGTGTCCAGATCCGGGAGCTGTACCACATCGTGTTCGTGATCGCCGTGGCGATCTTCCTTGTCGTTGAAGGCCTGATCATCTGGTCCGTCATTCGCTACCGGCGCAAGCCGGGCGACGACATCCTGCCCGTCCAGACTCACGGCAACAACGTGGCCGAAGCCGCCTGGACGATCATTCCGACGCTCATCGTGATCTTCCTGTTCATCATCTCGTGGCAGACGCTCAATGCGGTGGACACGGCGGTCGCCAATCCCGAGACGAGGATCCGCGCCGTGGCCGGCCAGTTCCAGTGGCAATTCGACTACCTTTCCGACGATGGCGGGACGATCCTGTACACCCAGAATCTGGCCACCGGCGAGGACGGCGGCATGGTCGTGCCGGCCGGACGGACCGTCCAGCTAACGCTCACCAGCCTTGACGTCATCCACGCCTTCTACGTCCCCCAATTCCTGTTCAAGCGAGACGTCGTTCCGGGACGGGTCAACCAGTTCGACTTCAAGGTGAACGCGGCGGATGCCGGTCAGACGTTCCGGGGCCAATGTGCCGAGCTGTGCGGGGCCGGCCATCGGATCATGCTGTTCGACGTCAAGGCGCTCTCTCCGGCCGAGTTCGACGCGTGGCTGACGGGCGCGATCGCCGATGCCAACACGACCCCGGCACCGGCCCCCAGCGGCGACGCTGGCCCGACCATCGCGTTGAGCGCGCTGGACGTCGCGTTTGAGCAGGCCACCCTCAGCGTGCCGGCCGGGGCGCCGTTCAGGATCGAGTTCGACAACAAGGACGCCGCCGTCCCCCACAACGTCGTGATCCACAAGGAGTCGGCTGCCGGCGAAGTCGTCTTCAAGGGCGACATCTTCAACGGCCCGGCCAAACAGACGTACGACGTGCCGGCGCTCGATGCCGGCGCCTATGTGTTCGTCTGCATCGTCCACCCGACCATGACCGGCACCTTGACGGTCGAGTAAGGAGTCCAGATGGCGACGACCGCGCTGACGCCTGCTGCCTCCGCGTACCGGAGCGGGCTGTACGCCTGGCTGACGACGACTGACCACAAGAAGATCGGGATCATGTACCTGATCAACTCATTCGTCTTCTTCTTTGTCGGCGGCGTCCTGGCGATGCTGGTCCGGCTGGAGCTCGCGATCCCGGGGCTCCAGTTCGTGACGGACGCGGCCTACAACGAACTCTTCTCCATGCACGCCACGTTCATGATCTTCGTGTTCATCATCCCCATCCTGGCGGGCTTCGCCAACTACGTGGTGCCGCTCCAGCTGGGGGCTCCGGACATGGCCTTCCCGCGCATCAACGCGCTGTCCTTCTGGATGTTGCCGCTGGCCGGGATCCTGCTGTTGCTCGGCTTCGTCACCGGCGGGTCGGCCGCGGCCGGCTGGACCAGCTACCCACCACTCTCCCTGGACCGGCCGCTCGCGTCGACCGGCACCGGGCAGGATCTCTGGATCGTGGCGCTCGTGCTGATCGGCACCAGTTCCATCCTCGGCGCGATCAACTTCCTAGTCACCATTTTCAAGATGCGGGCGCCCGGGCTGACCCTGTTCCGGATGACCATCCTGACGTGGACCGTGCTGGTCACCTCGGTACTGGTCCTGATGGCGACCCCGGTCATCACCAGCGCGCTGATCATGCTGTTCATCGATCGGAACTACGGGGGTTCCTTCTTCGATCCCGCCGTCGGTGGTGACGCGATCCTCTACCAGAACGTCTTCTGGTTCTACTCGCACCCCGCGGTCTACGTGATGATCCTGCCGGCGATGGGCATGATCAGCGAGATCCTGCCGGTCTTCAGCCGGAAGCCCCTGTTCGGGTACAAGGCGTTCGTCTTCGCCACGGCGGGGATCGGGGCGCTGGGCTTCTCCGTCTGGGCCCACCACATGTTCACGACCGGCGCGGTCTACCTGCCGTTCTTCAGCTTCATGACGTTCCTGATCGCGATCCCGACCGGGGTCAAGATGTTCAACTGGATCTTCACCCTGTGGCGCGGCAAGCTGACGCTGGCGACACCGCTTCTCTTCGCCCTCGGCTTCCTGACCATGTTCCTCGTCGGCGGAATCAATGGCGCCTTCAGCGCGGCCGTTCCGGTTGACTTCGCCTTGCACGACACCTACTGGGTGGTGGCCCATCTCCACTACGTGCTATTCGGCGGGTCCGTCTTTGGCGTGATGGCCGGGCTCTACTTCTACTTCCCGAAGATGACCGGGCGGATGCTCAACGAAACGCTGGGCAAGGTCCAGTTCGTGCTGATGTTCATTGGGTTCAACCTGACATTCTTCCCGATGCACGAGCTCGGGCTCGCCGGGATGCCCCGGCGAATCGCCGACTACGCGTCGGCGGCCGGCTGGAATGACCTGAACCTGCTGGCCACGGTCGGCGGCTTCACGATCGCGGCCAGCATGCTGCCGTTGCTGTGGAACGTGTTCGTTTCGCTGCGCAGCGGCCCACTCGCCGGTGATGACCCGTGGGAGGGCAACACCCTGGAATGGGCGACCAGTTCGCCGCCGCCGCCCTACAACTTCGATCACCTCCCGGAGATCCGCTCGGAGCGACCGCTCTT
>JANNQZ010000078.1:0-1519 GCA_031401015.1 Chloroflexota bacterium
GTCGCCGACCCCCGGCTTGTAGCTGACGCCGAGGATCGCAATCCGAGAGCCCTTCACCGGAAGGCCCAGATCGTTCAGCGCCTCCTCCACCCGGCTCGCGCAGTGATACGGCATCTGCTGGTTGACCTTGCCTGCGAGCTCGATGAACTCCGTTGTCAGGTCGTACTCGCGCGCCTTCCAGCTTAGGTAGAACGGGTCGACAGGCAGACAGTGCCCGCCCATTCCCGGACCAGGGTCGAAGCGCATGAACCCGAACGGCTTTGTTGCCGCGGCATCGACGACCTCGTAGATGTCGATGCCCATGCGCTCGGCCAGCACGGCGAGCTCGTTGACGAGCGCGATGTTGACCGAGCGGAAGACGTTCTCCAGAAGCTTGGCCATCTCTGCGACGTCGGGGCTGGTGACACGCACGACCGAGTCGCAGACGCGGGCGTAGAGGGCCTCCGCGGCGTCGCCGCATGCCTCGGTGTGCCCGCCGATGATCTTCGGCGTGGTCCGCAGCGTGTAATCGGTGCGGCCGGGATCGACCCGCTCCGGCGAGAAGGCGAGGTGGAAGTCCTCGCCGGCCTTGAGCCCGGACTCCTCGAGCGCCGGCAGCAGGCGGTCACGCGTCGTGCCCGGGTACGTGGTCGACTCGAGCACGACGAGCTGGCCCGGCTGGATCAGCCCGCCAAGGGCGGTGGCCGCATCCATCAGCGGACCCAGATCGGGCTCGCGGTTGATGGTCAGCGGCGTCGGGACGCAGACGATGATCGCGTCGGCCAGCGCCAGGCCCGCGACGCGCGTCGTGACCTGGAGCCGATCTGAGATCGCCTGGATCGCCTCCGACGGGACGTCCTCGATGTAGGACTCCCCCGCCCGCAGGCTCGCGATCCGCGAAGTGCTGATATCGACGCCGATGACGTTGTCGCCGGCCTGGGCGAACTCCACCGCCAGCGGCAGCCCGACGTAGCCCAGCCCGACGATCCCGACCGTCCTGCCCTCAGTCATGCTGCTCCCTATGGTCGGCGTCGAACTTGGCCGGCGCCCATGATCCCGTGACGGAACGGTACCCGTGCGACCCGCCGGAGTCGCGGCCTCGTGGACCGAACATCTGGCCATCCGTGTTGCCTGGTGTGGCCACTACGACCCTGGACGGCCTTCGGCGGCGCGGCGGATCTGCGCGACCAGGGTCGACAGATCGCTGCTCTTCGCGACAACCACTACGCCGAGATCCGCGAGCTCGGCCGACGGCCAGCCGGAATAGACGACGACCGCCGGGGGCGGCTGCTGAGCGCCCAGGCCTGAAACGACGGCTGAGACGTCCGCGCCGGGCATCGTGGCGTCGAGCACGACGACGTCTGGGTGCAGCCGTGCCGCGGCCTCGAGCGCGCTGACGCCGTCGGCGGCCTCGGCGACCACGACGAGCCCCTGACGCTCCAGCTGAGAGCGGACCACGTCGCGCAGGTCCGCGCTGTCGTCCGCGATCAGCACCCGCAGCGGCCCCGACATCACGAGCCGGCCGCCGCGAGGTCGAACG
>JANNQZ010000079.1:0-7702 GCA_031401015.1 Chloroflexota bacterium
AGCGGCTCCATGACGCCGCGCTGATGGTTCTCGTAGCGGGCCATGACGAAGAGCCCATCGGACAAGCGGTTGAGATAGGGGAGCACGGTTGGGCCGATCGCCTCGCCACGCGCCAAGGTCGTCGCCAGGCGTTCCGCGCGCCGGCAGACGGTCCGGGCCAGGTGGAGCTGTGCCGCGCCGGGTGACCCACCGGGCAACAGGAAGTTGGCCAACGGGCCGACGACCTCGTTGAGTTCGTCGATCAAGTGTTCGAGCTTCTCGATATGGCGGGTCTCGACGGTCGGGACAGGGTGGCGCGCCTGGCTGCTGGCGGGGGTGGCGAGGTCGGAGCCGAGGTCGAACAGCTCGTTCTGGATCAATCCAAGCTCCTCCGTGAGCCGCGCGCACAGACCAGTCGCCAGGGCGACGCCGATCTGCGAGTTCAGTTCGTCGACCGTGCCGTACGTGTCCACCCGTAGCGAATCCTTGGGGACGCGCTGGCCACCACCTAGCCCGGTCATGCCTTCGTCCCCGGTCCGGGTATAGATCCTATCAAGTCGCGGCATGGGCATATTGTCGGCCTATCGGGCGACCTTCACACCGAACGACTGTCCTGCGCTGCATTTGGCGCATCGTGCTACCATCCGCCGGTCAAAGATTGGAAACATCACATAGTCACGTCGTGTTCGGAGGAACGAGTGCCGCTGGCGCGGGAACTGAAGCAGGAGATCATCACCGGGTATGCCACCAAGGAAGGTGACACCGGTTCGCCGGAGGTTCAGGTCGCACTCCTGACGGAGCGGATCAAGGATCTGACCGGGCATCTCAAGGGCTTCCCAAAGGATAATCACTCGCGCCGTGGCCTCCTCAAGCTCGTCGGCCAGCGCCGCCGCCTTCTCGCCTATCTGATGAAGAAGGACAGCGCGCGCTATCGAGTCGTCATCGGACGACTCGGACTCCGCCGCTAGGCGTCGCAGCCCCAGGGACCCCGGCACAGACCGGGGTTCCAACGCGTAACGACGCTCAGCGGTGCAGTCGGCCGACCGGTCACGGGTCGTAGCCTTCCTCCACGACCAAGGAGGAATAGTTCCCTTGTCTCACACATTCGAGACGCAATTCGGTGGCCGGACGCTGACCATCGAAACAGGCAAGCTCGCGCGCCTCGCCGGCGGCGCGGTCACCGTGCGCTACGGCGATACCTTCGTCCTCGGGACGGCCAACCGCTCGGACCCGCGTCCGGGCCTTGACTTCTTTCCCCTGACGGTCGAGTTCGAGGAGCGGATGTACGCCGCGGGCAAGATCCCGGGCGGGTTCATCAAGCGCGAGGCCCGCGCGTCGGAGGCGGCGACGTTGGCCGCCCGCCTGACAGACCGTCCGATTCGCCCGCTGTTCCCCGAGGGTTACAAGGACGACATCCAGCTCGTCATCACCGTCCTCTCGACCGACCAGGAGAACGATCCGGACGTCCTCGGGACGATCGCCGCGTCCGCCGCCCTCACGATCAGCGAGATCCCGTTCGCCGGACCGGTGGGCGCCGTCCGAATCGGGCGCATCGGCGGCGAATTCGTCGTCAACCCGACGTTCACCCAGCTCGCTGAGTCCGAACTGGACCTCATCGTCTCCGGCACCCGCGACGCGATCATGATGGTCGAGGCGGGGGCCAAGCTCCTGCCGGAAGCCGTTATGGCCGAGGCGATCCTGTTCGGGCATCGTGCGCTCCAGCCCTTGATCGATCTCCAGGAGCAGCTCCGCGAGGCCGCCGGCAAGCCCAAGTTCACGCCGTTCCTCGATGCCGGTACGGGCTCTGTCCTCGACTTCGCCGCGGGCGTCGAGGCTGGCGAGGAGTTCGTCGTCGTCGACGTGGAGACCACGGGAACGGATCCGAAATCCGCGGATCTCGTGGAGATCGCCGCGGTCAAGGTCAAGGGCGGCAAGATCACGGATCGCTGGTCCACCCTTGTCAATCCGGGCCGGGCGATCGTGGGCAACCAAATGCACGGCATCAAGGATGCGGATGTCAAGAAGGCGCCCAAGCCCGCCGAGGCCGCCCAGCAGGCGCTCAAGTTCATCGGTGCATCGAAGATCGTTGGCCACTCGGTCGGGTTCGATCTCGCCTTCCTGGAGACGGCCCTTGGCGACGGAACGCGCTTCGAGCAGGGTCGCTATCTCGACACCCTGGTCATCGCCCGGGAGGGCTACCCGGATCTCGAGAACTACAAGCTTCCGACCCTCGCCAATTTCTTCGGTATTGAGCTCACCCAGGCGCACCGCGCCGGCCCAGACGCCGAGGCAACCGCGAATCTCCTCATCTGGTTTGGCAAGGACCTGCCGGGGCGCATCGCGACGCTGCGGACGGCGATCGCCGACTCCTTCCGGGCAACCCGCAAGGGTGGCGACAGCAAGGCGCTCCAGGATGCCGCCCGTCGTGAGGCCCGGGTCAGCAAGGGCCTGTTCAGCCTGATCCTCAAGAAGACCGCTCGCGCGCTTGCGCTCGACGAGGGGATCCGGATGGACGGACGCGGCCTGACGGAGCTGCGCCAGATTTCGGTCGACGTCGGCATTCTTCCGCGAGCGCATGGCACCGGCCTGTTCACGCGTGGCGAGACGCAGGTCCTGACGGTCGCAACGCTGGGGGCGTCATCGGACGTGCAGCGGATCGACACGATCAGCCCCAAGACCGAGAAGCGCTACATCCACCATTACAACTTCCCACCCTATTCCACGGGTGAGAACAAGCCGATGCGCGGCCCCAGCCGTCGCGACATCGGGCACGGCAACCTCGCCGAACGAGCCCTGATCCCGGTCCTCCCATCGCAGGCGGACTTCCCATACGTGATCCGGCTGGTCTCGGAGTGCATGTCATCCAACGGGTCGACCTCCATGGCTTCGACCTGCGGTTCAACCCTGGCCCTGATGGACGCGGGCGTGCCCATCTCCGCACCGGTCGCGGGCGCCGCGATGGGCCTGATCAGCGAGCCGAACGGCAAGTTCGCCGTGCTGACCGACATCCTCGGCAAAGAGGACTCGATCGGGGACATGGACTTCAAGGTGACGGGCACCCGGGACGGCATCACCGCCCTTCAGATGGACATCAAGGTCCAGGGGATCAACGAGGCGATCATTCGAGACGGGCTCAAGCAGGCCCTCGCGGCCCGTCTCGAGATCCTCGACAAGATGGCCGAGGTGATCCCGGACGCGCGCCAGACGATGAGCGACTTTGCGCCGCGGATCATCACCATCAAGATCAACCCCGAAAAGATCCGCGAGGTCATCGGCAAGGGCGGCTCGATGATCCGCAAGATCCAGGAAGAGACCCAGACCGAGATCAACGTCGAGGACGACGGCACGGTTGAGATCGCGGCCGTTTCGGGCGAGAACTCACGCAAGGCGATCCAATGGATCGAGAGTCTGACCCGGGACGTCGAAGTCGGAGCGCTCTACCTGGGCAAGGTGACCCGGATCATGGGCTTCGGCGCCTTCGTCGAAATCCTGCCGGGCAAGGAAGGCCTGGTCCGCATCGGCGAACTGGCCGATTACCACGTTCCCACCGTTGAGGACGTGGTCTCTGTCGGCGATGAGATCATGGTGGTGGTGCTCGAAGTGGATCGGCAGGGCCGGGTCAACCTCTCGCGCAAGGCCGCCATGCAGCGCCACCTGGCCAAGGATCCGGCCTGACGGGCGCCGCCCATGGGCGGCGCCAACGAGTCGAGCCGCGGAGTAGACCCGCGGCTCGTTCGATTCTGCTCATGGCACGGCAGTTTGCTGCGGCGCGAAAGGTGGTTCCGTCAACCAGGGATTGGGCCCCGTGAGGTCGCGGCCGCGACCTGCTGATCGCAGGGCGGCCCAGTTGAGGCGAGGGCCGGAACGCCTGTCCGCCCAGGGCCGGGCGCGTCGATCGTGGCCGATGATCCCTGGTCGAACCCCTCCCGGGGCCCTGATCGAGCGCTGATATACTCCGACACGTGCCCGACTCGACCATGAACGCTGCGGAGCCGTGCTCACCGTGACCAGCAAGCCACTCACCGTCGCCGTTGTCGGCGCGACCGGGGTTGTCGGACGGACCATGATCCGGGTCCTCTCCGAACGGGACTTTCCGGTCGGGGAGCTGCGCCTGCTCGCCTCGGGGCGCTCCGCGGGGCGCAGCATTTCGGTGGATGGCCGCACGGTGGAGATCGGCGAGGCTACCCCGGAGGCGTTCGAGGGCGTCGACATCGCACTGTTCTCGGCTGGGGGCGACGTCTCCCTTGAGCTGGCACCGGCTGCGGTGGCCCACGGCGCAACCGTGATCGACAACTCGTCGGCCTGGCGAATGGATCCGAACGTCCCGCTCGTCGTCTCGCAGGTGAACCCGGCTGATCTGGAGGGACACCCCGGCATCATCGCCAACCCGAACTGCTCGACGATGCAACTCGCGCCGGTGCTGATGGCCCTGCGCGACACCGTTGGGCTGCAGCGGGTGATCGTCGACACGTATCAATCCGTGTCGGGGACCGGCGCGGACGCGCTCGCCGAGCTGGAGGCGCAGATCCGCGCGCACGTCAGCGGGGAGGCAAAGACAGCATCGGTCTATCCCCACCCGATCGCGTTCAATGCACTCCCCGAGATCGACGTCTTTCTCCCCAATGGCTACACGAAGGAGGAATGGAAGGTCGTCAACGAGAACCGCAAGATCCTGGGCCTCGCGGACCTGCGGATCTCCTGCACCGCCGTCCGCATTCCGGTCTTTGTCAGTCACTCGGAGGCCGTGCACGTTGAAACTCGTGACCCGATCTCACCGGAGCGGGCGCGTGAGCTGTTCGCGGCGGTTGCCGGCGTGATCGTCCAGGACGACCCGGCGAGCCACGAGTACCCACTCGCCAGCGAGGCGGCTGGACGCGACGAGATCTTCGTCGGCCGGGTCCGTCGCGACATCTCCATCGAGGGTGGCCGCGGTCTGGCGTTCTGGGTGGTGTCGGACAATCTGCGCAAGGGCGCGGCGACCAACGCGGTTGAGCTGGCCGAGATCCTGCGCGAGCGCGGCTGGATCGCAGCGTCGTCGGCCAGGGGCGCCCGTCCGTATCGTGCCTCGACCCTCGTCGAGGCCACCGCGTGACCGACGCGGGGCGCCAGCAGGCGCTCGAAACCATTGCTACCGAGGTGCGGGCCTGCGCGCGATGTCGCCTCCATGAGACCCGCACCATGGCGGTCCCTGGCGAAGGTGACCCTGAAACCGAGGTGGTCCTCGTCGGCGAGGGGCCGGGCGAACAGGAGGACCGCCAGGGGCGACCGTTCGTTGGCGCTTCGGGGCAGCTCCTGACGGAGTTGATCCAGACGATCCGCTGGCAGCGGAGCGACGTCTTCATCACGAACGTGGTGAAGTGTCGTCCGCCCGGCAACCGCGATCCCTTCCCGGACGAGATCGCGGCCTGTTCGGGTTACCTGCACCGTCAGCTCGAAATCCTCGACCCCGCCGTCGTGGTGACCGTCGGCAAGCATTCGCTCAACAGTTTCCGGCCGGGTGAACGGATCAGTCGCGTCCACGGCACGACCGCGCCGGCCGATCCGGCAACCGGAGCGCGCGATGCCGCGGTCTTCGCCATGTATCACCCGGCGTTCGCGCTCTATC
This sequence comes from Chloroflexota bacterium, assembly GCA_031401015.1. GTDB lineage: Bacteria > Chloroflexota > Limnocylindria > Limnocylindrales > CSP1-4 > SPCO01. Next base: position 5,585 of record JANNQZ010000079.1, read on the forward strand.
AGGCATCGAATCGGCAGACCTTGGTCGACGACATGCGGCTTCTCCCGGCCGCGCTGATCGAATCGCGCCGGCGCCGCGAGCTCGCCGACTCAGGCCCGCCCAGCATCGCGCCGATTGAGCCGACGCCGTCCGCCGAGCCAGCCCCGTTCGCCGAGTCCGCACCGTCCACCGGGTCCGCCCGGGGCCCAATGCCGATTGACGAACAGACCCCCCAGTTGACACTGTTCTAGCCATGGCCCGAACGAAGCGCGCCGCCGCCACAGACGATCAGCCGCTCAGGATCATCCCGCTTGGTGGGGTGGGCGAGATCGGCAAGAATATGTACGTCTTCGAGTACCGCGACGAAATCGTCGTGATCGATTGCGGCTTGATGTTCCCCGACGAGGAGATGTTCGGGATCGACCTTGTGATCCCCGACATCACCTACCTCAAGGAACGCCGGGCCAAGGTCAAGGCGTTCCTGATCACCCACGCCCACGAGGACCATGTCGGGGCGTTGCCGTACGTCCTCCCCGAGTTCCCGGGCGTCCCCGTCTATGCCTCCACGCTCGCTCGCGGGCTCCTCGGCAACAAGATCAGGGAGCACAAGCTTCACAACAACCCGCTGATCGCGCTTGAGCCGGGCGACGAAGTCGACATCGGGGCGTTCCATGTGATGCCGTTCCGGGTGGGCCACTCCATCCCGGACGCGATGGGGATCGCGCTTCGAACGCCGGTCGGGACGATCGTCCATACCGGGGACTTCAAGTTTGATCACACCCCGGTGGACGGCAAGCTATCCGACTTCGCGATCCTCGCCCGCCTCGGACAGGAGGGCGTGATCTGTCTGCTGTCCGACTCGACTCGTGCAGAAAATCCCGGCTACACCCCATCCGAGCGGACCGTCGGCGAGGCGTTCCGCGAGATCATGGAGCCGCTCGACGGCCGGGTGATCGTGGCGACGTTTGCCAGCAACATTGCCCGGGTGCAACAGGTGCTTGACGCGGCAACCGACATGAATCGGAGCGTCTCGGTCATCGGGCGATCCATGGAGCAGAACTTTCGGATTGCCACGGACCTCGGATACCTCAAGTACGACCCGTCGATGATCGTCCCGAAGGACAAGATCAAGGACCACCCTGACAGCAAGCTCGTGATCGCCACGACCGGCGCACAAGGCGAGCCGATGGCGGGCCTCGCCCGCATGGCCAACCGCGACCATCGGTTCGTCGAGATCCAGCCCGGCGACACGGTCATCGTCAGCGCCAGCCCGATCCCGGGCAACGAGGAATATGTTTCGCGCACGATCGACAACCTGTTCAAGGCCGGCGCCAACGTCTACTACCACACGATCAAGCGGGCGCATGTCTCCGGACATGCCAGCCAGGAGGAGCTCAAGCTGATGCTTGGGTTGACCAAGCCGAAGCATTTCATCCCGATCCATGGCGAGTTCCGGATGCAGGTTCAGCATGGCCGCCTGGCGATCGAAACCGGGGTCGCGCCGGAAAACGTGTTCATCATCGAGAACGGCACACCGATCGAGTTCTACGCCGACGGGACCGCCCGGCGCGCCAGTCCGGTCACCGCCGGCTACGTGTACGTCGACGGCCTGTCGGTCGGTGAAGTGGGCGATGTCGTCCTGCGCGACCGGCGCGCCCTGGCCAACGACGGCATGTTCATGATCGTCGTCACCGTGGACAAGCAGACCGGCTCCGTCATCGGCCGGCCCGAGATCATCACCCGCGGGTTCGTCCACCTCAATGAGATGGATCCCCTGATGGAGGAAGCCGTGGAGCGGGTGATGAAGGCGATCGATACACCGGGCGACCACATCAGCGAAATCGCGCTGCTCAAGACACAGATCAAGGATGGCGTCTCGCGTTACCTGTATGAGCAGACCAAACGACGACCGATGGTCTTCCCGGTCGTCGTCGAGGTCTGAGGTGGCGACTCGCCGCCGCACGGCGACGCCCAAGGCCGCCGCATCCGGTCCGCGGACGCGAACGCGTCGGGCGCGATCGCTTGGGAGCCGCCTGACGCCAGATGTCGTCCGGTCCATTCTCGGGCTGGCCCTGCTCGTCCTGGGGGCGATGACCCTGATCGCGTTGATGCTCCCGGGGCAGGGCACCCTCACAAGCT
>JANNQZ010000080.1:0-2110 GCA_031401015.1 Chloroflexota bacterium
TTGGACGAATCGACGGATCCGGCTGCCGATCCGTCGCGTACGCCAACCCCATTGGAATTCCGTCCATCTCCCGCAGACTTGACATGCCTCGCGTCGTCGAGCTGGGGCGTCGCACTCTGGGCCATTCCCGAACTGATGCACCACCGAGGTTTGCGACCGAATTGGGTCGTGAGCCTGGCGACGGCCACGATCCACTCATATGCCGATCGGGATGACACGATCGGCGGCCACATGGCCGAGGCGGTCGGCCACCTGTTGGTACTCCACGACGACGGTCATCGCGCCAAGGCCGACCAACGCGTCGCGGGAGCCGCGGACGAACCTCTGAATGACGGCGATGCTATCCGAGTTCCTGGCGCTCATTACGCTGAGGGCGACGGACATCAGTGGACGTTAGTCCCACGTGACAGCGGCGTGGTACTGGAGCTTCTCTAACGCGACGTCCAGAGCGCGGATGCCGCCGCCGTCATGCCTCCAGGGCCGCTCCGCGCGCAGGCAGCGCCTCGCGGTAGAGTTCGGGCCTCGACCACGAACTGAGGAGTGGCGGAATGCTTCGACCCGAGGACGTCTACGAGCTGTATGCGCGAGCCTGGAACGAGCCGGAGCGCGCCCTGGCCCTCCTCGAGGAGTGCTGGGCGCAGGACGGCGTCTACGCTGACGACGAGGTGCCGGATGGCGTCGTCGGGCGTGGCGCACTCGCCGACCTGATCGCGGCGACCCACGAGGCCCTGCCCGGCTTCCGGGTCTGGGGGACCAGCCCCCCGAGATTGCTCGCTGGTCGTCTTGCGATCCCCTGGTCCCAGGAAGGCGGCGACCCGCCGGAGTCGTTGGCCGGGACCGATGTCATCGAATTCGCCCCCGACGGGCGGATCGCCCGCGTGACCAACGTGCTTGCCATCCCCTGAGCGGGGTGACGGACGGCGCCGGAGGGTGGCAGGGCTCCGATAGACTCCGGCGCCGTTGACCAGCCGATAAACCTTACCCTTGCACTGGTACTCGGCCTTCTCCTTGCCGCCTCCAGGGAATTCGCTACTTGCCACCGTGAACGTCGTGACGTTCTTCCCGGCGAAGGGCTAGCCGGCGGTACGGATGAGTTTCTTGTTCACGAACTCATCGGCCGCCAGCAGACCCAACTCACGGGCCGTACCGCTGCTCTTGATGCCGCCGAACGGCAGTTCGGGACTGTCTGCCCCCACCAGATTGACGAAGACCATGCCCGCCTCGATCCGATCTGCGGCGGGCGACGATCTGGCGTTCGTGCCGACGGACGCGACGCCGCGTTGAGCCCAGCGACCGCGCGCGACGCTAGCTATCGAACGGCGCCTGCGCAATCTCCTCGAGTATGCCCGTGGCGACCATCTCCGCAGCCGCGCAGGTCGGCTTGCGCGACGCCTGGTCGACGAAGAGCGCACTGAACTCCCGCTTGAAGTCCACCCGGGGATACGCGGCAAGCAACCCGGGGATGATCGCCGGTCGAACGTCGGCGAAGCGGTGGCCGGTAACGTCGGTGCCGGTCGAGTGCCAGAGCAGCACGACCTCGGACGCGGGATCGGGCGGCAGGGCATCGAGATTGTGCAGCGCGATCACGTCGTAGATCGCTCGGGCGCGCGCCTCCGGTTCCCCGGCGTCGCCCACCAGCCGCTCCGCCGCGATCGCGCCGTCGACCTCGAAGCAGCCGCCCAGGTCGTAGGCCGGAACCAGGCCAATGTCGTGGAGGATCGCGGACACGTAGAGGATCTCGGGATCGAACTGGAGCCGGTCGTGCCGTGCCAGCTCGACGGCCCAGGCATAGCTCCGGACCGAGTGGTTCACAAGGAAGGGTGCCGCAACGTCCGCGATGAGCTCGCGGGCTCGCCGCGCGAGCGCGGAATCCGGAACGGGCATGCCGAGCCGGGTGAGTGCCTCGTCCATGATCTGGTGGACGTGAACGTGCGAGCGCTGGGTTCAGCCAGGCGGAATGTTGTGGTTCCGGTGGAACACGTTCTCAGGATCGATCCGGCGCTTCACTTCGACAAGCCGCTCCCAATTCGGCCCGTAGGCGGCGCGGACGGCGTCGACGCCCTGATCGTCGCCGAGGTAGTTGAGCCAGCGTCGCTCGATCAGGTGTTCG
>JANNQZ010000081.1:0-11699 GCA_031401015.1 Chloroflexota bacterium
CCCTGCGGGCCGAGATACCACTCGCTCTGGACGATGGCGAACTCGTGGTCGACCTTCGGAAGGCCCTCCTTCGGCTCGACGATGACCATGCCGTACATCCCGTTGGCGATGTGATGAAGGGCCGGAGTCGTACCGCAGTGGTACATCCAGACGCCGGCGTAGTCGGCCGTCCACTCGTAAACGAGCTCCTTGCCCGGGTCGATCGATCTCATCTCGTCGTTCCAGGCGACCTGGCTCGCGTGGAAGTCGATCGAGTGCGGCAGCTGGTTCGTGGCTGGGTTCTTGAGGTGGACCCGGATCGTGTCACCCACCTTGACCCGGATCACCGGTCCGGGCACGGTCCCACCAAAGGTCCAGACGCTCTGCACGAACCCCTTGGCCACGGTCATCTTCGATTCGGTGATGACGAGGTCAATGTCGTGGACGTTGCCGGGGAGAAGCGCGGGCGCGGTCGCGTCGTAGGTCACATGGGCAGGTGCAGCCGGGTCTGCCGTGACGTCGGCACTCAGCAGGGGACCGCCGTGGTCGTCCGCGGCGGCACTCGGGCTGGCGGCCGCCGTGTCAGTGGCCTTGACCGTGATCGTCCCCTGCATACCCGCCTGGGCGTGCCCCGGGATGGAACAGATAAACGTGAGTCCCGCGGCCGGTACGTCGACTTCGACGGTGGCGGACGCCCCCGCATCAACCGGGCCGGTGGTCGTCCCGTCGGGGAACGTCACGTCGTGCGGGATCACCCCGATGTTCTTGAGCGTGACTGCGTAGCGACCCGGCGCCTCCACCTCGATCGCACCGGGCGTGAACCCGAGATCGAAGGCTTCGAGATCAATCGCCTCATCCGCCGCGACCACGGGGCCACTCGAAGGCGCCGGCGCCGGGGACCCAGTGCCGGGCGTCGCCGGAGCGGCCGTCGCCCCTCCGCCGGGCGGGAACGTCCAGGTGACCTGGGCAGGGCCTGAGCACCCGGCGGCGATCGCCACGATTGCGATGGTCGTGATCAGGAGGTGGGAAGGCCTGCGCATGATGGGGACCTCGTCATGGGCTCGGAGCGACGTTCTCGGAGCAACATGCTCCGGGTTGCGTGCATGGTGGAAGCGCCCGACGCTGCGATGATGGGCCAGACGGCCCGGAATCAGGGTGACTCGTGGCCCGCGTAGCCGGTAAGCTCGACGTAGGCCTCGCCGCCGAGTGGCGTACCTGCCCGGGTCCCTCGGACGACTTGGGAGCCCTCCCAGTATACGACCCCGGTCGTGGCCCGGGTATCGAGCTCCTGGGCAGCAACGGTCGGGGTCAGGTGGATCGTCAGCTCGTGGCCGGGGACCTCAATCGTCCAGCCGGCCGGGTACTCCGCACCGGTCGCCGGGCTGATCCAGGAGGCGGTGACGGCGACGCTGAACGCGTCGCGATCCAGGTGGCGCACATCGCCGTGGGGACCCACCAGGGTCCCGTAGATCAACGGATAGCCACCAGCCAGATCGCGAACGAGCGACAGGGTCAGATCCGTGCCGTCGTCGAGATTGATGGCGAACCAGTCCCACCCGGCGCCGCCTACAGAAATGAAGTCGCCCCACTGATGGTCGAACCAGGCGATGCCCTCAACGTCCAGGGTCAAGCCACCCACGGTCACCGTGCCATCGGCCTCCATCGCCGTTCGCGAGTAGTAGTACGAGCCGCCGGCAGGCCCGAAGTCGATCCAGCCGTCGCGGTCGTGGAGGACCGGAGGCTTGGTGGCTCGCAGCCGAAGGTCAAGACCCAGACCCCCCGGTGACCCGGCGCGCGCCGCCTCATCTGGGGCCAGGGCGGTGCTCAGCCGGTCGTTCCCTGCGGCGCCGGTCATCGTCCACGCCGGGACTTCGCCTCCCTGGGTCGTGGTCGCAGCGATCCCGCGGATCGCCAGATCGAAGCCCGCCGCCGTCCCAGCCGTGCCGGGGGTGGAACGATCCACGCCCGGACCCACCTCCAGCCGCTGGCTGTAGTGGAAGCGGCCGTTGGTTTCATCGGTGATCGCCAGGTGCGAAACCCACGAGACAGGGAACGCGCCGCGCTCGGCCCGAAAGATCACGTATTCGAAGCCAAACCGGCGACCGTCGGCCGACCGGAGGTGGCCGGTGTAATACCACCACTCGGTCAGTCGATCGTGCGGGGCGTCGTCGCGGGCAAGGTCAATCGGTTGCGGATCGGCGGGAGCCGGGGCGGCCGTTGTGGCGGGCGCGACCGAGGGCTGCGGGGCCGGCGAGTTGGCGAGGATCGGGCCTCCCCCGGAGCAGGCACCCGATGCGGCCGCGATCGTCACGAGGAGCACCACGACGGTCGCTCCCCGAAGCCCAGGTCGCCGGCGAGTCATGGCGCGGACTCCGGTTTCGCCGCCGGCGGAGATGCACGGCCGTGCGCGAACAGCCGCTCGAGTGAGGCCGGCAACCACCAGTTCCAGCGACCCAGCAGGCGCATCGTGGCGGGCACCAGCAGCGCCCGGACGACCGTCGCATCGAGGGCGATGGCGATGGCCATGCCGATGCCGAGGGCCTTGATCAGGACGATGTCGGCGAACGCGAATGATCCGGCCACGACCACCACCACGAGCGCAGCCGACGTGACGATCCGCCCGCTCCGTTCGAGCCCGTGGGCGACGGCCTCGGCGTTGTCATGGGTGCGATCCCAGGCCTCGCGGGTCCGGGTCAGGATGAAGACCTCGTAGTCCATTGACAGCCCGAACAGGACGCAGAACAGAATCACCGGCTGGGTCGTTTCGATGAACCCGACCGGCTGGAACCCGAGGATCGCCGAGAGGTTGCCGTCCTGGAAGATCCAGACCATGGCCCCGAAACTGGCCACGATCGAGAGGGTGTTCACGACGAGGGCCTTGGCGGGCAGAATCAACGAGCGCAGGAGCACGAACAGGACCAGGTACGTGGAGACGACGATGAACAGGGCCGTCCTGGGGAAATCGGCGGTGACGCCGGCAACCACGTCGGCCACGTCGGCGGCGCCTCCACCGACGAGGACGGTGGCGTGGGCGGGTGGCGCCAGGGGGCCGACGGGCGAGCGAAGGTCGGCGACGAGCGCCGCTCCCTCCGCGCGATTTGGGCCGAAGACGGTGTAGATCGTGAAGGCGGTCAGGTCCCTGCTGGTCGTTGCCGCGAGCGCCGTCTGGGCATAGCGATCCGGTGGTCCTCCTGGGGCGCCGTAGAGGAGACCGTACTGGTCCAGCGTGAGCCGCGGGTCGAGGTCAACCAGGCTTTCCACGCGGCCCACGCGCGGGTCGGCGGCCAGCCGGCGGGAGTAGTCGTACAACGCGGCCAGGTTGTCCGGCGTCGTAGCCAGCCCCGCGGTCCGCACGGCGAGCACGATCGGGGCGAACTCGCCGTCCCCAAACTCCGCCCTGAGACGATCAAAGGCGACCCGCGATGGGACCCACGGCGGCAGGATCGACGAATCCGGGGCGTTGAAACGGACATGAAGGAACGGCGAGCCGAGCACCAGGATCACGGCCAGGGTTGGCAGCAGGACCGCGAAGGGCCGGCGCATGACCGATCGCGCCAGGCGAGCCCAGGCCCCCTCCCGGTCCGATGTCGGTGCCAGACGCCGGATGGCCAGCCGGTCGATCCTGGTGCCGACGATCGTGAGAACCGCAGGAAGCAGGGTGAGTGCGGAGGCCACCGCCAGGCCGACCACGATCGCGCCGGCGATCCCGATCGAACGCAGGATCATGAAATCAAAGAGGACCAGGCCAAGCAGGCCGAGCAGCACCGTCAGGCCGCTGAACAGGACCGCCCGGCCGGCGGTGGCTACGGTCGCCACCACGGCCTCGCCAACGCGATCCGGCACGTCCGGCCGAACCGCGAGCTCCTCGCGAAAGCGACTCGTCAGCAGCAGCGAGTAATCCACCCCCAGCCCGAGGCCCAGCAGGGTTGCCAGGTTGAGCACAAAGATGCTCATCGGGGACACGGACGCGACCGCGAAGATCACCGCGAGGGCGACCACAACCGCCGATCCGCCCACGACCAGCGGCACGCCGGCGGCTACGACCGAACCGAACACGAGCAGAAGCGTCAGAGCGGCCAGCGGCAGCGAGATGAGCTCGCTGCGTTGCAGGTCCGCCTCCGACACGGTCTGGACATCGCCGTAGAACGCCGGGCCGCCGGCCAGCTCAACCGTGAGACCGGGCGGGTGGCGCAGGCGTTCTCGCAGGATCGGCACGGCTACCGGTGAGTCATCGGGCGGCAGGTCCAGCAGGACGACGTCATACGCCGTATGTCGGTCGGAGGAGATCTGCCGCGGAGCCAGCAGGTGCGAAATCACGCGGGCGACGTGGGGTGCCGAGGCGATATCTGCGGTTGCCTCGGCCGCCGCCGCCTCAAAGGCCGGGGTGCCGGCCTCAAGCGTGGGGCTGCTCATGACGATGACGAGCGCCGACGGCGGGAGACCCAGCTCCGCTCCCAGGAGGGCCTTCGCCCGCGCCGACTCGAGGTCATCGCGAATGAAGCCACCGGCGCTCAGCCGGCCAGGCAGCTGTGGCGCCAGCGGAAGCGCCACGAGCAGCATCACGGCCCACGCGCCCACCACCCACCACGCGCGGCGCACGACAAACCGGCCGAGGCGATCGAAAGGAGTCATGGCAGTGCGGCTATCGTACCGACGGACCATTGTCGAGGCTGCTAGCATCCGCCCGTGCAACTGTTCCTGATCGTCTTCCAGCAGCCGATCCCGTTCCTGCTTTCGGCGGCGGTCGTGACCTTGATGCTGGGGATCGTCCTGCGTTCGGCCATGGCGGCCGAGGGCGGCGCCGCCTGGGTCCGCAAGATCACCAACGTGAATGCCCGGTTCCTGTTCACCTTCCTGTTCATCGGCTGGGCGATCGTGTTCGGGATCGGACTGCAGCTGGTGCCCCACACCGGCGCCAACTCACCATATGGGGGAATCGGCCTGATCGCGCTCTTCTCCGGCTTCTTCATCATGATGGGCTTCCTCTGGTCCGTCATCGGGGAATAGCCGGATCGGCCGCCGCGACGGCGGTGGTTGGACCGCTTCGCCGGTGGTCCGCTATCGTCGTTCGACTTGCAGAGTGCATAGTTTCTATGCATGCTGGCGAGGTCGCGAGCGCTTAGTAGTCGGAGGTCCGCCGGAGTGGACGCCCAGGAGATCAGGGCCGCGGTTGCACATCAGGACGCGTCCCGTGCTGCCGGCGAGACGGCGTTTGTGAACCTGGCGGACCCAGCTCGGGCGGTGGGACCGGACGGTCGCCCCGCGGTCAGTCGGCGAGCTCCAATGTTCGAGGACGTGCCGGACGCCCAGTGGAACGACTGGCGCTGGCAGCTCAGCCACCGGGTCAACGACCTTCAGGAAATCGAGAAGATCCTGGAGTTGACGGACGAGGAGCGCGCCGGTCTGTCCGCTCCGGACAAGTTCCGGGTGGATATCACGCCCTACTTCATCAGCCTGATCGACCCGAAGGATCCCAACGACCCGATTCGGCGCCAGGTGATCCCGCTCGGCCGCGAGCAACAGGCCTTCACGGCGATGATGGAGGACTCGCTGGCTGAGGACCGCCACTCGCCGGTCCCGGGGCTCGTGCATCGCTACCCGGACCGGGTCCTGCTGCTGGTCACGAATTTCTGTTCAGTCTACTGCCGATACTGCACCCGGGCCCGCATGGTGGGTTCCGTCGGGGAGCGCAGTATCCGCAAGCATGACCTGGAACAGGCCATTAACTACATCGCGGGAAACCCTGTGATCCGCGACGTTCTGCTCTCGGGAGGGGACCCGCTCAGTCTGGACGACGAGCGGCTGGAGTGGATCTTGTCCCGGCTGCGTGCGATTCCTCATGTCGAATTCATCAGAATCGGCTCCAAGCAGCCCGTGGTCCAGCCCCAGCGGGTCACCCCGGCCCTCGTCCGCATCCTGAAGCGTTATCACCCGCTGTGGATGAGCCTGCACTTCACCCATCCCGATGAGATCACACCCGAAGTGGCCGAGGCTTGCGCCCGCCTTGCCGATGCAGGCATCCCGCTGGGCAGCCAGACGGTCCTGCTGAAAGGCGTGAATGACGAGGTTGGGACAATGAAGTCCCTGGTCCAGGGGCTACTGCGGATCCGGGTCCGGCCCTATTACCTCTATCAGTGCGATCCAATTTCGGGCTCTGCCCACTTCCGTACGCCCGTGGAGAAGGGGATCGAGATTATTCGTGGACTGCGCGGACACACGACCGGGTATGCAGTGCCGACTTACGTGATCGATGCCCCGGCTGGCGGCGGCAAGATTCCAGTTTCTCCCGATTACATCGTGGGGCGGGATGGGGACGACCTCCTGCTGACCAACTACGCCAATGGATCTTACCGCTACCCGGATCCGCAACCTGATGCCAGCGGATGCGAGTCGGCCTGACCTATGATCTCCGCAGCGAGTATCTCGCCGCGGGCTACAGCGACGTCGATACCGCGGAGTTCGACCAGCCCGAAACGATCGATGCCATAGCCGGGGCCCTGGGCGGCCTCAACCTTGACGTCGAGCGGATTGGCAACGCCCGCCAGCTGGCGTCCCGCCTGGCAGCCGGATCCCGCTGGGACCTGGTTTTCAACTTCTGCGAAGGTCTGTATGGCTTCGGCAGGGAGTCCCTGGTGCCGGCCCTTCTCGACTCCTGGCAGATTCCGTATGTATTTTCCGATCCGCTCGCCTGTGCCGTGACACTGCACAAGGGCGTTGCCAAGCATGTCGTCCGGGGTCATGGACTGGCAACACCGGACTTTGCTGTGATCGAGTCGGTCGATGACCTCTCCCACCTGACACTTCGGTACCCGCTCTTCGCGAAGCCAGTGGCGGAAGGGACCGGAAAGGGCATATCCACGGCCTCACGGGCCCGTTCGCCGGAAGCACTAGCCGCTGTCTGCACCACGCTGTTGGCCCGGCACCGGCAGCCGGTCCTGATCGAGGAGTTCCTGCCAGGGCGTGAGTTCACTGTGGGCCTGGTCGGGACGGGTGCCAATACCGAAGCCATCGGCACCATGGAAGTCCACCTGGGTCCCAAGGCAGACGCGGGCATCTACACCTTCGACAACAAGGCGCACTGGGAGGGCCGGGTAACCTACTCCCTGCTGACAGAACAACCGCTGATGACGGCCGTGGAGGCGCTGGCCGTGGGCGCGTGGCAGGCCCTTGGCTGCAGGGACGGTGGCCGGCTCGATATCCGGCTGGATGCGGCAGGTGTGCCCAACTTTCTCGAAGCGAATCCCCTCGCCGGTCTGCTGCCCGGACACTCAGACCTGCCGTTCATCTGTGACTTCAAGGGCATTCCCTACGGCGAACTGATCCGCCGCATCGTCGTCTCGGCCGTAGTGAGGGCCGGACTCCCCGTCACCCCACTACTCGGCACGAGAATAGCGGCGTGACCGGCAAGACCGTACTGATCCTGCACAACTCGGTAACCCACGAGTCGACGGCGGATGCCAGGGACATTCTTGAGCAGATGGACTGCGTGCGGGCCGCCCTGGTCAGCCACGGGTACGAGGCGCCGAGCCTGGCCATCGACCTGAAGCTTGATGCCGCCAAGGCCCGGCTTAAGGAGTATCCGCCCCATGCCGTGTTCAACCTGGTGGAGGCCATCGACGACTGCGGGCAGCTGGTGCCTGTGGCCACGGCCCTGCTCGACCACCTGCAGATCCCCTACACGGGCTGCAGCACCGAGGGGCTCATGATCACGGGCAACAAGATTCTCGCGAAGCAGTGGCTCCGGGCGCACAACCTCCCCACCGCCGACTGGTGGGACGGCGTGTCGCCGGTCCCGCCCCACCCTGGCCCGGGTCGCTGGATCACCAAGCCGGTGAGCGAGGACGCCTCGATCGGCATGGACGACACCGCCGTGGTCGCCGATTTTCGCGAGGTACCGGCGCGGGTCGCCGACCAGGAGGCCCGGCGCAAGTTTCGCTGGTTCGCGGAGCAGTTCATCGACGGCCGGGAGATCAATGTGGCACTAGTCGACGGCCCCGGGGGCCCCCAGGTGCTGCCGATACCGGAGATCGAATTCGTCGACTACCCGGCCGACAAGCCCCGGATCGTGGGCTACGCGGCCAAGTGGCATGAAGACTCCTTCGAGGCCCGCAACACCGTCCGGCGCTTCGTGGATCCGGTTCGGGAGGCCGCCCTCTGCGCCGAGCTCAGCCGCATGTCCCTGCGCTGCTGGGATATCTTCCAGCTCCGCGGCTATGCCCGGGTGGACTTCCGGGTGGACGCCGCTGGCAAACCGTGGGTCCTCGAGGTCAACGCCAACCCCTGCATCTCCCCCGACGCCGGCTTCGCGGCAGCCCTCGAACAGGCCGGGATCAGCTACGCCGACGGCATCGAGCGGATCGTGGCCGCGGCCCGTTACGGGTAATGGCCGGCGGACGACCTGACTTCCGGACGCTAATCTCGCCAGGGGATCCGGCTGCCATCGAGCAGCTGGTCCGGGACACGGGGTTCTTCAGTACCGAGGAAATCGCCATCGCGCGGGAGCTGGCCGACGACGGCCTCGCCAACGGCCCGGCGAGCCATTACCACTTCGTGATTGCGGAGCGGGACGTTGCGCTGCTCGGCTACACCTGCTTCGGATCGATTCCCGGCACCCAGTCGGGGTGGGATCTTTACTGGATTGCCGTGCGCCGGGATGCCCAGGGCCAGCACGTGGGCCGGGCCCTGTTGGAGATCACGGAGCGCGCGGTGCAGGCGGCCGGCGGCACCCGGCTGTACGCGGAGACTTCATCCCGGACCCAGTACGAGCCAACGCGGGCGTTTTACCTGCGCCGGGGATACACGGTAGCTGCCCAGTTACCGGAGTTCTACGGGCCAGGGGATGACAAGCTGGTCTACTCGAAGTTGATCGATTAGGGAACGGGAGATTCAAGCCACCATTGGCCGCTCAGAGCCGCAGGTCAGGCGTTCGAGTCATTCCTTACCCGCTGCGCTGAGCGCTGTCCATGAATGGCAGGGTCTAGCCGCCGCAACGATAGAGCCGGCGCGTGCACTCGGTCGCTGGCACGGAATCATTCCCCATGCACAACAGATCGGTCGTATGGTGCTTGAAGCTGTACGCATCGCCATCGACATCATCTGCAGGCTCTGCAGTCTTCAGTCGGACGGTGCCGTCGGCCGCGAGTTCGTAGCGAAAGGTCTCGGAACTCAGATTCCCGGAACCGGCGTCCGGCGGCGAGTTGAGGGTAATGGACTTAGTTGCCGGATCGAGTGCAATTTGGACGTACTCCTCGCAGGCCATGCCGATCCCGATCGGGGCCCACCGTCCCGGCAGTGAGGCGAGCACGTCCTGAGGCGGGCTGGTCTTGTCGTCAAACGCCAACCCGGCCTTCAGGTACTTGAAAATCCCGTCGAGCTCAGCGCCCGCCCCCGGCGACGCCGCAAAAACCAGATCCACGGCCCCTGGCTTGTAGGGCAAGGTGTAGACCGGAATCTTGCTGGCGTAGGCCTTGAGCTCCGTGGCCCAGAGCTGGCTGGCAGAGGTACCGAAACTCTCCTGGAAGGCCATTCCCTGGGCCTCACCATCCTGCAGACGACCAAAATAGTTTTGCAGTAGCGGTGCGTTCTTCTGGCCGTTGCCCAACGCGGCGTAGTGAGCCAGCAACCAGGCCTGGGCATAGGCGCTGGAGACGAGGTTCCGGTTCGTCATGGTGTGGGGGTTGAACTCGTCCGAAACCAGCTGGTCCCAGTCATAGAGCGGTGGTCCGTTCTGCTTGGCCCGGTCGGGCGGTTTGCCAAGCGTGAACGACTGCCCCTTGTTGACCAGATCAGTAGACGACATCAGTTCCGCAAAGCCCTCTTCGTACCACGTCGGGTAATCAAACTTCCTGAAGCGCAGCAGGGCATGGGCGTACTCGTGGCGAATGATGGTTTGGGTCTCGCTCTTCCCGCCCTCGGCTGGCATCAGGATCAACGTGCGTTTGCCATCGTGGTAGGCGAACCCGACAAAGAGTTTTTTGCCCGAGAGGGCCAGGAATTCTTTCTTGCTGGCAGGTATGAGAATCTGGGTTTTGGGTGCGTCAGCCGGGATCACGATAGTGCTGACCTGGAGAAACGCACCGCGAAACGTTTCCAGTTCCTCCAGCAGGCCAAGCACCTTCTTCTCGGGCGCATTGCTGAAGCCGACGAAATGCTGGTTCTCGTAGCGAGTCCAGGGGTCGTCACCCGCTCTGCCTGGCAGGGACACCAGGAGTGAGCCGACCCCAAGCAGGAACACAACGGCTGGTCCGTTCACGGCTACTGACATGGCGATACCCCCCGGTGCCGAGGAACGACAATAGCCCATTGCGTCGGGGGTTGGGTAGGGACGTACAAAGGGGCGGATGCCCGCCGATCAACCCGCAAGTTTCAACGCGACCTGCTCCCCGTGAATAGTACGCCGTAGACTTGGAATCCGGCCTAATTCGCCACTTTAGCTGCAGCAGCGCCTAGGTCGTCAACCGCGGCAACACCAACGTCGCGAGACTCAGCACCAGAAAGAACCCCCCGGTATCCGTGATCGTCGTGAGGACCGGCCCAGCCGCCAGCGCCGGATCGATCTTCAACCTCTTGAGCAGCAGTGGCAGCGCACCACCGATGACCACGGCGATTACGGTATTCACCGCCAGCGCACCACCCACCACCAGCCCCAGCCAGGCATTGCCCTTCCAGAGCCAGGCGACGCCCGCGAGAAGCAGGCCAAGAACGATGCCGGTGACCAGGCCCAGCGCGATCTCCTTCAGGCAGACCCGGACCACGTCCGCCGGCCGGATGATGTCCAGGGCCAGTTCGCGCATGCTCACGGCCACGGCCTGATATCCGGAGCAGCCACTCATGTCCGACACAATTGGCAGGAAAACAGCCAGCGTGAAGGCCGCGGCGAGGGTGTCCTCATAAAGGGCGATAACACTCGCAGAAGCCAGGTTCAGAAAGATCTTCACGGTCAGCCAGGAGAGGCGTCGGCCGGAACGGACGTGCAGCGGCATTGAGCGGAACTCGTCGCCACCCACTATGCCCTGACTCTTCAGGTAAGACTCGTCAGCACGCTCAGCGATTGCATCGAATACTGCGCGACGCCGAATGGCTCCAAGCAGGCGGCCCGCATCATCCACAACAGGGGCAATAGGTGTGTCCCGGGACTCGAAGAAATCTTCGAGCTGATCGAGGCCAGCCTTGGCATTGACGGCATCGACGGGCGTTGCAAGCTCTCCGAGTCTTGACTCAGGCTTCGCCCCGGCAATATCCGTGAGGCCGGCTACGCCCAGCAGGCGCCCAAGATGGCCGACTACAAAGATGTGCTGGAGATAGTAGATGGGGTAGTCCTCACCCCGAATCGCGATATCGGCGACCGCATCACCTACGGTTTGAGCTTCCGGATAGCTCAGGTACTCCTTCATCATCAGGCCGCCAGCAGTCTCCGGATCGAATTCGATAAGCTGCCGTGCCTCGGCCGCCTCATCGGCATCCATGAGGTTAAGGATTTCCTCAACGTCCTCACGGTCCATCTCCGCCAGGACGTCGGCAGCCTCGTCGCTATCCATTTCATTGACGATTGACGCCGCTTCTTCGGGCCGGAGGTTATCCAGAAGTTCGGCAGCCTGGGCATCGGGCACATCATCGATGAGATCTGCAGCGCTCTCGGGCGGGAGTAGCGTCAGCAGCTTTTCCTGCTCGTTCGGGGTAAGCCTGAAGACCGCGCGCACCGTCTCGCTGGATGGCAGGTT
>JANNQZ010000082.1:0-6370 GCA_031401015.1 Chloroflexota bacterium
GGTCGCACGGTCGCGTGGTGCAGCGCCCTGCGCCGGGTCAGGGAGGGCGGCTCCGCCGCGAGCGACTCGGCGAGCTTCAGGCGCAGGAGGTCGTGGGGATACTGTCATTGCTGGAATGACAATGTGGCGGCTATTGGTCCCTGTGGCAATGACAACCTCGTCCACGCCGGTGCCTTGTCACTGCCCTCCGCCGATCACGACTTCCAGTCGTCTCCGGGCATGATGCGGCGCATGAACTCATCGAACAGCGGGACGGTGAAGGCCGTGTCGCCATGATGCGGACTCCAGATCATGCCCTTGGCGATCAGCTGACTACGCGTTGGACCGAGTGACGTAACGTCGCGATTCAGGGCCGCCGCGATGTCACCGGAGCGATGTGGACCCGGGCCCAGTTCCGCCATCGCCCGGAGGTAGCGTTTCTCGACCGGGGTCAGTCGATCGAAACGCACGCGAAAGAAACTCTCATCCAAAGCGGCGACGGCCGACGCCGACGCGACGTCCACATCCTCGACGGTGATCGGCGAGGCATCAGCCGAGTCCCAGGCGTGCTTCCCCCATTCCTGAACGAAATAGGGATAACCCCGGGTCTCATCCACGATCCGGTCCAAGGCCTCAGGGGTAACGGTGACACCCAGGTCGAGAGCCGGCTTGACGATCGCCAGCTTGGCCGAATCCGGGGACAGCGGTCCGATCTCGGGAAAGTCGAAGAGACGCTCGGCATACGACTTCGCCCGACCGGTCCGGCCCCGAAGCTGGGGCAATCCAGCCCCGACCAGGATCACGGGCAGCCGCCGTTGGCCAGTCCGATGCAAGGCGGTGATGAGCGCCGCGAGTTCATCCTCCGGCACGTATTGCAGTTCGTCGACGAAGATGGCCAGGACAGTTCCTGCCTGTCGGGCGGCCGCGCCAGCCGCCTCGAGGAGGGCCTGCAGGTCGTGCTCGAGGTCACCGTTGTCAGCGAGGCCCGGCTCGGGGTCGAAGTCGAACCCGACTTCGATGTCCGAATACCTCACCTTCAGTGACTTCGCGAAGCCCGCGAGAGCCCGAAGCGCCCGTTGTGCGAGATCCTTCGCCTGCTCGTTTCTGGAGAGCCGGAGGAGGGCAAGACGCAACTCGGGAGCGAGCATCGCCGGCAAGGATCGACTTTCGGGCGCTTCGATGCGCAGGGTCTGGATACCGCGCCCTTCAGCGTCATCACGCATCTGATCCAACAGGACGGTCTTGCCCACGCCCCGCAGTCCGACCATCAACACGCTTTTCGTGGGTCGCCCAAGTCGCACCCGCTCGAGGGCGACGCGGACGGTCTCACGCAGTTCGTCTCGGCCCGCGAGTTCCGGAGGTGGCGTGCCAGCACCCGGGGCGAAGGGGTTGGTGATTGGATCCATGCCAGATTTGTAGCAGATTACGGAGTTTATCGCAACCCCATAACCCTGTGTAACCTCCATAAGACCTCTCCACGGACCACTGACGAGACGCCCCTCGTATTCCCAACGACGATGGGGTGGTAGATGTCCGCCCCATCCGGGCCGGCGCCGACGTGGGTCGCCGGTATTCGAGGCGCGCCGTCCCCTAGAAGTACGAAAACCGCGCCCGGGTGTCGGGGACCTGATAGAGGATCGGCACCCCGACGCCCGCTTCACGGCCCGCGGCGTATGCCTCAGCCGGCGTGTCGCGGATCGCGAGGATCCTTGACCGCGTCATCGCAACCCACTTGCCTGGGTGCTTGATGAGCTCTTCCGGACCGACTAGCAGCGGCGCGAGTTCTTCTGGGGCGAGCTGCAGGCCGGTCGACTGCGCCAGGGCTGGGGCTATCGACCCGACCTCGATCTCGAGCACCTGGCCGACCTTCGACGACGGGGCGTCCGCCTGCCGAAGTACTAGCGAGACGCCTGGCGCGGCAACCGACGCCTGCTGCCCAGCCAGCCCGACGCCATGCAGGTCGGTGACATCGTCGTGTTCCTGCACCTGCCGCGCCACGGCGTCTGGTCGATCGCGCGGGTGACCGGCGGCTACCGCTACGAGATCTCGACGCAGGGCAACGCCGTCGATGGCACGCCCGACTACGGCCACATCCGCGACGTCCAGCTCCTGACCGACGAGCGCGGGATCGACCCGGTACACGAGTACGTCTCGGACGCTCTCCGCCGGGCGATGCGCTCGCGGATCCGGATGTGGTCGCTCGATGCCCAGGGCGATGAGATCGAGCGGCTCATCGGCGGTACCGGAAGTCGAACGTAGCTGCGATGCGCCTGTCGGTCGTAGATGGCCGGGTCGTGAGCGAGGACGGCACGGTCCACGACCTGCTTGCGGCGATCGAGGGCACCGTGGGTCACCGCCACGCAGTACCCGCCGCCCCGCCGCGTGAACAAGGGCGCGCAACCGATCCTGGACTGGGATGGGTCGCCGTGGGAGCTCAATGGGTCGCCGTCGCCCGCGTGGTACGTGCTGGCGACGACGGCAAGCACCACGATCGACGCGAACCTCGATCCGAAGCGGCGGCGTCGCCGGCGGTCGTGAGCGCCGCTGCCCGTCGAAGCGGACCTCCAGTGGTGATGACTGGCGGCGGCATCACGAAGCCGGCGGTGCCTACTTTCTCGAACCGCTCGGCGGCTGCGGTCGGAGGAAGCGCTCCGGGCGGCGCAGCGATTCGTCGGCGGGCGTCGGACCATCCCAGATCAGCGTCTCGGGCGCGATGTCAACGTCGCCCGGCCAGACGATCGTGCCATCGATCGCTCGGACCCGGCGGAAGACGGCGTCCTCGGCGGCGATGCGGGCGAATACGGGCCCATCCAGGAGATCGGTCAGGTCGCGCTCGACATCTGTTCCATCGCTGAGCGTCAGCCGGACAGAACGTCCTCCGAGCGGCGTGACGTTGCGAACACGAAGCATGGTTCCACCATCCTAGCCAAGAGGAGCGATGCGATGCAACGGCTGACGGGTGGATGCCAACTCCCAGTCGACCAGAAGTTCCGCGGCGTGGATCGCCGCCCGCTCCATGGCCAGGCCGAGGGCTCGCGGCGGCAGGGATCCATGCAAGACGCGCGGACCATCGATCGCAATCTGCGCCTCGTGCTCTCCGTACACAGCGTGGAAGTGCGGCGGCAGGTGATCCTTGAACTGCATTCGAACGACGATCCCGAAGAATCGTGAGACCTCAGGCATCGGGCGACGGTACGCGCGGGCGCTTGGCTGCGACTTACCAGCCCGCAGCCTGTCTGAACTGCTCGTAGCGGCGCTCGAGGCGGGCCCGGTCGGGAAGGTCGATCGCGCGGCGTGGCAGATGGATCGGCTGACCGTGGATCTGCTGCAGCCCCACCACGAGCATCGGGCCGTCCGATTCGCGCAGGATGGACGGGCGCACCTCGATCACATAGTCGGGCCGGATGGCGAAGAAGAACCGATCGAATGCGGCGTGATGCAGCTTGCACAGCGCAACGCCGTTGCTGACGACCGGCTCGCCCTCGGCGTCGCTGTCGGGCGTGATGTGGGCCGCGTCCAGGAGCTCCTGGTGGCGGAGTCGGCAGAGCGCGCAACGCTCGGCGTACGCCCGGATCACGCGCTCGCGGAAGGCGACCTGGTGCAAGCGACGCCGGAACGTCGCGGTGACATAGGCACGCCGAGGCTCGGCCACGTCCTCACCGACCAACGGACCCCACGGCTCGACCTGGGCCGCATGGAGGTCGTCGACCTGCATCGAGAAGCGGAGCTGCTCCGGCTGGTCCCCGACGACGAAGACCGGATAGGCCGCGACGTAACTCCCCGGCTCAATTGCATGGAAGTAGACGATCGGGACCCGTTCGACCATCGCCCGCCGCAATCCGCGGTTGTCCCGATGCTGTGGGTCGAGCCCGCGATACGCGTAGCGAAGCGTCCCGGCCCGGCGATCGAAGGTGTCGTCGTACGGACCGCCGACCGTCGTCGTGACCGACAGCGGGAGCTCGCATGCGGCGGGCTTCCAGATCCCCGATGGGCCCACGAGCGGGATCCGGCGACCATCCAGGCTGAACGTCTCCAGAGCCGTCCTGGAGAGGGTCTCACCGAACTCGTCGCGCTGGCGGGTCAGCCAATCGAATGTCCGGCGCCTGATCTCGCGGTCCGCTTCGCCGATCATCGAGAGAGCGTACAGGTCGCGCATCCCGTCGGCGCCGGCTCTTCGGCCTGTGGCCGCTACGCCGATCGCGCGGCGGTGATCTTGGGGTGAGGGCCGCCCGCTACGATGCGTTCCCGCCGTCCCGCACATCGCGAGGACGCCCCGTTGCCGACCCTCCTTCGCGCCGGCCCGTACCGACTGTTCATGTTCATGTCCGACTGCCAGGAACGCCTCCACGTGCACGTTGAGGGCAACGACGGCGAGGCGAAATTCTGGCTGAAGCCTGTTTCGCTTGCCGAGAACGTGGGGTACAGTCCTCGCGAGATCCATCGGATCAAGAGGGTCGTGAACCTCGAGCGAGCGTTCTTGATCCGCGCCATCGACACCGTCTGCGAGCGAGCACGGCCATGACACCACCCACCATCAAGGCGATCCGGGCGATCGACGATCGGCTGATCTTCGAGCTGGACCAGGACCGAGAGGTCAGCCTGCCGATATCGGCATCCAATCGCCTGGCGAAGGCCACGCCGGCCGAGCGAGACCACTGGACGATCGGGCCACGTGGAATCTCGGTGCACTGGCCCGACGTTGACGAGGACATCGCGATCTGGGAAGTCCTCGGGATCGCAGAAGACGCCTACCTTCGGTGGCTGCAGGAGGCGCCCGTCAGCTGACGGTGCCGAACCGCGTGGCGGCCGCATACCCCAAGGCCAGGCACCGGCGGGCGCCGCGCGCGACCGTGACGGCGCGCCGCGCGATCTGTTCAGGTGTGATCGACACCAAAGGCGGGTTCGGTCAGCGGACCACGGTGATCCTGGCGAGAGTCGCGGCATCGTCAACGAGAGCGAGCCCTGGCCCGACGTCCAGGGGGACTGGATCGGACGCGATGTGCAATGACCCCGCGGGAACTCGATCGCCAAAGAGGAGCAGGGCGTTCGCTGTGTCATCTTGCCGGCTCACCCACAGGAGGCCTGACGGCGCCACTGGGCAGTTGTAGAGCGCGAGCGCCCACGCAGCCGTCTGAGAGTAACTGCCCGGGCCGCCCTCAATGAGATCGCGCCGACGAACGCCGAGGCGGCGCAGCCCGAGTCCTGCTACCAGAGCGAGCCGAATGGGTTCCGCGACAATGAGCGTCGACAGCGCAAGCCCGTTGAGCCGAGCGGCAAGAATCCGTTTGCCACGTCCCCGGTACGGGACATCGTGGAAGACCGACTCCGAAAGCGCCCCGGCGACAGTGGTAGCCGCTTAGAGCGTTGGAATCGGTGTTCCGTCCGTGCGATGAAGGGGTGCGAACCGGGAAGGCCGGCCGAGACCGAGATTGAAGGCATACGCCGCTCTCGCTATCGAGTGCACACGCACCAGTGGGGTCCCGGCGGTGATCTCAATGACGAGCGGATCGAGTTCGGGAGGATCAGGTGGGGGCGCGAGGGCCAACGTCTAGAACTCGGGAAGCTCTCGTTCGGCGCGCGCAGCCGCGACGAGCCGCTCCGCATCCCCTAGAAACCGCAGCGGCCGATCGTGGCTCGGCAGATAGGGCGAAGGGGTCGAAAACCAGAGGGCCAGCTGCCAGTCCGACGCGACGTGGCCCAGGACTTCAAGCACGAGCTTGATGACCGACAGCGGGGTGCCATCGTCGTTGAATTGAAACGCCGGGTAGCGGAGCTCCCCGCCCCACGGAACAGCGAAGATGCGGCGCTCCTTGCGCCACCGCGTGGCGAGGGCGGCCGCGTTTCGTGCGATGGATCCAGCTGCGTGGGCGACCTCGGCAGAAGTCAGCGTCGGGAAGTCGGCGAGAAACTCACGCCTCGCGGCCGCATTGCGGACAGCCTGGCCGGCCGTACCCATGTTCGGAACGATGGGCAGCATCGCATCGACGAGCACCTCGAACGGATTCCGCGGGTCAGCGCCCTGGTCGACGACGTCAGGATCCCGTAGTCCCAGCGGGTCGCGCTCTTCGTGGACGCGCTCCACAACAGGCCGCAGCCCATCTCGTACGCGGCTCGCAGTGATGGAAGTGACACCTGTAGGTGAGCTCACGTTCATCACTATCGGTTGCTGCTGCTCATATCGTCAAGATCGCTCCCCGGTCGGACAGTTGCACGCAATCATCGCGAAAGGCGATCACCAGTGACTTACTCGGACGCCTGCCGTCGTCGTTTGTCGTCCTTCACGATCGAACGTAGCCGACCGACAGGACGGCGTCGAGGTTGTAGTGCTTGAGCTGCCGACGAACCTGGCGTGTGCCCTCCGATTGAACCACCGAGTAATCCTCGGTAGTTG
>JANNQZ010000083.1:0-11330 GCA_031401015.1 Chloroflexota bacterium
ACGGTGGGTCCGGGCTCGCACGCCTTGTTGCCCGGCTCAGGCCGCGACCACCCGGGGGCGACCGAGTGGGACCACCGCGAGGTTTCCCGTCCGCCCCGCGATCTCGACCTCGCGCTCCTCCGGCGGGACGCCGCGGCCGGCACGATCCCATGCCACCCGACTGACGAGCAGTTCGCCAGGGCCGGCCAGCGCGCCCAGGCGCGCCGCGATGTTCACGTTGTCGCCAAGTGCGGTGAAATCGATCTTCTCGTCGCTGCCAATGGCCCCGACAAAGGCTTCGCCCGTATGGACGCCGGCTCCGACCATGAGGCCCTTGTCGACCAGGCCGCTCCGGTCGATAGAGGCGAGGATCGCCATTCCGGCCTCGATCGCTCGATGGGCATGGTTTTCGCCGATGATGACCGGGATGAACAGGGCCATGACGCCGTCGCCCAGAAACTTGTCGACGATGCCGCCGTTCGCATCGACGGCGATCGCGGTGACGCCTGCCCTCGCGGCGCTCGCGATGGCGCTATCCTCGGTCTCGGTGGTGACGAACTCCCTGCGCCTTCGATCGGCTGGATCCCGGGCGTGACGACCGCTCGCGATCACCCGCCGGAGGAGGCGGCCGAGGACACCTCCTTTGCCCGCGGGCTGCGGGTGCTCCTCACGGTTGCCGATCGCGGCGAGGTCCGTGCTGACGAGCTCGGTTCCGCGCTCAGCATGCCGCTGTCCACCGTCTACCGCTACCTCCGGACGCTGGGGGACTTCGGCTTTGTGGATCGACATGGCCCGCAGTTCCGCCTGGGACCCAGGCTGCTGATCGGGACCGGCGCCAACGTCAGCAGCGAGCGCCTGATTCGCCATTCCGATCCTGTGCTGCGGATGCTTGTCGAGGAGACCGGTGAGACGGCGGTCGTGGTTCGCCGGATCGGGCTCTCGTGCGTCTGTCTCCACCAGGTCGAGAGCGACGCCCCGCTGCGGGTCAGGCTTGATCCCGGTGCGATGCTGCCGCTTCATGCCGGGGCGCCGGGTCGGGTCCTGCTCGCGTTTGCCCCGGCCGAAGTGCTGGACGAGGTCCTGGCGCAGGACCGGGGTCGCGTCGCGCCGAATTCGCCGACCGAACGGTTCCTGCGTGATCGTCTCGCGGCGGTCGTCCTGGCCGGCCTGGCCACCAGCGAAGGCGAGCTGATCGAAGGATCCGTGGCGGTGGCGGCCCCGATTTTCCGTGCTGACGGCATCGTCGGAGCCGTTGCGTTGCTGGGCCCCACGTTTCGCTGCGGGGCAGCGTGGCGGGCGCAGGCCGCCAGGCTGGTACCAGCCGCCGCCCATGCGATCAACGCGGCACT
This sequence comes from Chloroflexota bacterium, assembly GCA_031401015.1. Taxonomy (GTDB): domain Bacteria; phylum Chloroflexota; class Limnocylindria; order Limnocylindrales; family CSP1-4; genus SPCO01. The sequence continues at coordinate 1,329 of JANNQZ010000083.1, forward strand.
CGCCGACGACCAATCGACGTAGTATTTGGGACTTCTCTCTCGCCCGTTGGCGGACCCTCGTCTCATGAATTGGCAATCGAGGGTGATGTTGGCTATCCTGCATCCCCATGGCCGCCTCGGTGGACTCGCCGTTCAAGCGACTGGCCCCGGTCTCCGACCGTTATGCGACGCTGCCCATCGCTGAAGCCTTCACCTGGGATGCCTGCCTTGCTGACGTGGCGCCCGAAGAGTGGTACATGGTCGCGTTTCGCTCCATCCGTCGGCCAGGCGCTGACGAGGCGCGCTTGACGACCTACGACGACTTCGCCCACGTGGAGGCCATGGTCGCGCCAGGGTTTGTGCACTACTTCAAGGGCCCAACCAACGCGGCCGGCGAGTGCATGTCGTTCTGTCTTTGGAACAGTCGGGCCGAGGCGCGAGCCGCTGCGGGTCGCCCGGCGCATGTCCAGGCCGTTGGCCTGACCTTCGAGTCATATGCGCAGTACGCCCTCGAATTCCACCGGGTTCGTCGGATCGCCGGCGGCTTCACATTCGAGCCGTACAACGAAGTTGCGCGCACCTGAGGTCGAGCCGTCGGCGGCCTGAAACGGTCCGCCCAGCGGGTCCTGCTATCGTGCGACGGTGGCTATCGATCTCCTGGCTCCCGAGCACGGGCCGCGCCACGCGCCTGAGCCAATCGAGGCGCGCTGGCTAGGGCGGATCGACTACCGGGAGGCGTACGCGCTTCAGAAGCGACTGGTCGCTGAGCGTGCCACCGGCGCGATCGTCGATCAACTGCTCTTGCTGGAGCACCCTGCGGTCCTGACCCTCGGCCGGAACGCCGACCCGGCGCACATCCTGGCGTCCCCTCAAGAGCTCCGCGCCCGAGCCATCGAGGTGATCCGGGTGGAGCGTGGCGGCGAGGTCACGTACCACGGGCCCGGGCAACTGGTTGCCTACCCGATCGTCGCATTGGGGCGGCGCGGCTTGATGATCCGTCCGTTTGTGCGAGCCCTCGAGGCGGCCCTGATCTCGACCTGCGCCGAGCTTGGCGTCGAAGCCGCCAGGCGTGATGGTCACCCGGGTTGTTGGTGCGACGCAGACGGTCCGGCGCCGCGCAAGATCGGGGCACTTGGGTTGCGTGTCGAGCGGGGCGTCACGTATCACGGGATCGCCCTGAACGTGAGCGTCGACCTGCGCGACTTCGAGTTGATCGATGCCTGTGGCATGCCGGGCGTGACGTCGACATCGATTGCCCACGAACGAGGCGAGCAGGCGACGGCGCCAGGCACCGAGTCCGTGCAGGCCGCGGCTGCCATCTTCGCGCGCGCGTTCGCGGCTGCCATCGGCGCGCCGCTTGACGGCGCCTGACGACGATGGCCGCCGGGCTGTTTGAGCTCCGCAAGGACCCGATCACCGGCTGGTGGGTGGCAACCGTGGTCGATCGAGCCTTTGATCGCGGCCGCTTCGCGCGGGCAGCCGAGCCGGTTGACGATCGCCTGTTCGGGTGCGCCAATTGCTCGACGCCCGACGGTGATGGCGTTCGGGTCAGGACGCTCAAGGACTTTGCGTTCCATGTCGTCGGGACCGGCGAGGATGCTCGCCAGCTGGACCGCGGCATCGCCCAGGTGAACATGGCGGAGGTCCGGGCCGCGGGCAGCTGGCGGACGATCCTGGCCCCGCCAAACGAGCATCGGGCCCTCCACGCCGTCGGCAATGACCTCATCGAAGCCTTGCTCGCCCACGCACGCGACGCCCTGGCCACCGCCCGAAGTGCCGGGCAGACGGACTATCTCCAGATCGTCCAGAACTGGGGCGCGCAGGCGGGCGCGCGGACCAACCACCTGTGCCTCGACCTCTACGACCTGCCCCAGATCCCGCATCGCATCGCCGAGGAACTGGGCGGCGCGGCGCGATTCCTGATCCGCGAGGGGGAGTGCCCGTTTTGCCGGCTGGTTCGCGAGGAGACACGCCATCCGCAGCGGCTGGTGTGGGAGGACGCCGCAAGCGTGGCCTTCGCGCCATATGCGTCACGCTCCACGTTCGAGGTCTGGATCGTGCCGCGGGTCCACCAGGCCGATTTCGGGCGGTCCAGCAGCACGGATATCGCCGCAACCGCAGAGGCCCTGCGCCAGGTGCTGTCGAGGCTGGCGGTGAGCCTCGACGGTCCGCCGTACAACCTCGTCCTCCATAGCGCACCGTTGCGCGAGCAGGTCGATGTGACCTACCACTGGCACTGGGAGGTCCATCCGCGACTTCGCGAGATTGCGGGCCTGGAGTTGGGCACGGGCCTGCCGGTCAATCCGGTCTCGCCTGAGGATGCTGTCGAGGAACTGCTGGCCCGCGCCGAGTCGGCGGGTGGCGGGACCGGTTGAGTTGCCCGTGGCCGGCGCCCGCCCGGCGTCACAAGGTGGGGAGGCGCGTCGTCCTTGGGCCGACAAGGGCGCACCCCCACGCCGCGACCCTGCTCCGCCTACCCGTCCACTCGGAGTTTCCGTGGCCGACGCCAGCACGTTCAGCGATCTCCACGAACCGCAGCGCCGCGCCGCATCGATGGCGCAGGGTCTCGCCATGAGCGGCGTCTGGGATCAGGATCAGGCGGCAGTCTTTGTCGAGACGCTGTTCGGGCGGCACCATGGAGAGATCTATGCCTACCTGCTCCGGATGCTGCGCGAACCCGAGCTGGCCGCCGATCTGACCCAGGATGCGTTCATCAAGGCTTATCGCAATTACGACACGCTCGAGCGGCCCGAGAACGCGCGGGCCTGGCTCTACCAGATCGCCCATCGGGTCGCCCTTGACGAGATTCGCCGGCGCAAGATCATCCGATTCCTGCCGTGGACCGGCGAATCGCCAGGGTCTTCGCCGTCGGCCGAGCGCCTCGTCATGGATGCGCATCTGTCAGGCGACCTGCAGCGGGCTCTAGCCCGGATCCCCGAGCGCCAGCGGGCAGCCCTGCTGCTGGCCGAGCTGCACGACCTCACCGGCGTTGAGCTGGCGGCCGCGCTGGGTGTCAGTCACGTGGCCGCCCGAGCGCTGCTGACCCGGGCACGAGAGAATCTCCGCCAGGCGCTGGCGATCGAACGAGTTGCGGACGCCGCCGCCGAGGCGGCCGCTGACGCTGCAACGGATGCCGTCCCCGCCAAGGCCCGCAAGGAACCGCGATGAGGCTCCGTGGGCGACCTCGCCGACACCCGGACCACTGGGCCTCCGCCCATGAGCGCGCCCGGGTCCGCGCCGCAGAGCGTCTCGATGCGCCTCTGCAGGCGGACGAGGAGACGTGGCTCGACGCGCATCTGACGGAATGCCAGTGGTGTCGTTTGATCGCGGCGGCGTACGCCACCGACCAGTTGGCGATCCGACGACTCCGAGAGGACACGCCACAACCGCCGCGGGACCTGTGGGCCAGAACTGCGGCCGGCATCGAGCGCGAAGCCGCGGCCCGCGGACTTCCCGGGCGCCGCGACCCGCGGCGACCGGCGGCCTCGCTGCCCGCGCTCGGCGCGTTGTCGGGTATCGCCGTCGTGGCGCTCGTGGTGGTGGCGGCCGCCGTCTCGGGTGGCTGGTTCAGTGAGGTTGGACAAGTGGCTGTCGCGCCGACTGCGGCGCCCACCCTTGCGAGCCCCGGTGGGTTGCCGGCGGCCACGGCGCTGGCCGTCGCGGCCGAGAGGGTGCACTGGCTTGGCGCGGTCGAAAACGGGACATTCGCTTACAACGTTGCCGACATTCGGGCCGTGTGCCAGGAGGATCGCCGGCCGGATTGCGCGCCCTTTGCCGATGAAAACGCACGGCGAGTGACGCTGATCGCCACGCCCAGGTTCATCTTCCAGTCGCCGATCGATAATCAGGCCGTCGTCGTCGGCACCGATGCGAGCGGTGCGGACGCGGTGCTCGTCGTGTCGCTCCCGGCGTCCGACGCTGCTCCGCCCCAAACCGCAAGTGCGGCCCCCGATGCCTCCGGGACGCCGGCGGACTCGCCGGTTGCATCGCCGGGCGTGACGAGTGCAGCGGGGTCCACGGACGCGCCCGCGCCCACGCCCACGAGTGCGTCAACCGACGAGCCGGTGTCGACCGACGCGTCCACGCCGACCGAGGCGCCGATTGGCACCGACGCACCGATCCGCGCGCCCTCGGAGGTCCCGGCGGCCACCATCGCGGCATCGCCCGAGCCTGGCCCATCGGAGTCGAGCGGCCCCGAGCCAAGCCCGGGGGCCATCGCGATCATCACCGACGTGGTGGTGGTCGGGCGATCCGCGTCGTATTCGCCCGACGGCGCCTGGTTCGCCTTCAGTGCACGACCCTCTGACGGCTCGGCCGGGCCCGATATCTACGTGTGGCATGTCGGCGATCTCCAGGCCCGCGCGCTCACAACGGATCATGTGAGCGTCTTTGCATCGTGGGTCGGCGGGTTCGTGCTTGGGAGCCGCTTGAGCCCGGACTCCGCCGATCCTGCCGGGCCGACGGGGTCGATCCCGCCTGGTGAGCCGGACGCATCCGCAGCGACCGACGGCCAAACCGGTGCCAGCGTCCCGCTCCCGACGCCGCCGGTCCCGCGGCCGCCGACCCCCACGCCACCGACCCCGACCCAGCCGGTCCCGACCGGCGACGCGTCATCGCTGGCCGATGACGCCGCGTCGCCGGAGGCGAGCCCGCTGGTGGAACCAACGCCCATCCTGGAGTGGGTGCCGCAAACCTTCCTGACCGATCCATGGACCGGTATTGAGTTGCCGCTGGCAGACGCCGAGTGGCTACCCGCGGTCGCTCCGGGCGGCCTGGTTGTCGTCGCGTGGCAGGGCACCGTTGGCCTTGGCCCAGATGGCATTACGGCCGCGCCACTCAGCGGCAACCTGGTCGTTCACCCGTTCCACGGTCCGGGCGAGGACGCCTTCGCGCTGTCGTCGCCCGAGCTTTCGCCGGGGTCCTCGGCGTCGATCGACGCGTCCGTGTTGCCGTCGCTCCTGGCTTCGATCTCGCCCTCGCTCCTGCCGACGGCGGTCGTGTCACTGTCTCCGCTACCACCGTCGGCCCCGGTCTCGCCGCCGACAGACGCCCCGGCCTCGCCGCTTCCGGAGGTATTGCACGACTTTCCGGCCCAGGTCGTGGCTGCGGGTCCGATCGCCGACTTCGATGCCCGCTGGGATGACACCGGCTCATGGCTGGCGCTCTGGATCGCCGATCCGCTCGACCCGGGCCTCGGTCGCCTGAGCCTGCTCCACTTCGATCCGTTCACCGGGATCATGGACCGTCCGCCTGGGGCGCCGCAGGACGTTACTGCTTTGCCAGGATTCTCCATCGGGTTCGGCCGCCTTGCCTGGGTCAGTCCGCCAGGACAGGGCGGCGAAGGCAGCCGGATCCAGATCGCCGCCTGGACGCCGAACGAGGTCGGCGCCATCGAGAGCATCCCGGTCGAGGGCGCCATCGTCATCCAGTAGCGGTCGGCGATCCTGGCGGGACCCGGCGGCGGACGACTGGGCCCGGCAAGAGCCCGAGGTCCGGACAGGGGCCCGGACAGGCCCGACGCCCACCCGTGGCTGGTCCAGGCTTGGGGCGCGCCTGACAGGCGCACCTCCCGAATAGATGAGCGCGGCCGATCCCGAGTTCGAACAGATTCTGCGCGCTCCAGGGTCTGACCGCGCTCGGATGTCCGAGAAGTGCGCCTGGCCGGAGCACATGGGTCGGATCCGAATCGCGATCCCATGAATCATGGGGACTGGCGCGCGCGGCCGATTCGTCGTATCGTCACCATCTCGTGCGGCCAAGCAGGTTGGTCGTAGGGTCGGTGCTCATCGCCGCCCTCGCCCTGGTCGCGCTTCCTGGCCTCGCCGGTTCACGGGTCCCCAGCCCGCTCGAACCACTCCCGGATAGCGCGTTCCAGCCGCTCCCGATCCCGGCGACCAACGCGCGATCGACACTCCTGATCGGTCGGCTCGACGCTGCCCACGCGGCCGCTGGATCGGTCGACGAGGACGCCTCGTTCATCGAGCCCGGCGAAGCCCCGCTGACCGGCCCGACAGCCCGTCCAAGGCTGAACCAGCCCGATCCGCGTGCCGCGTCGCTGCGCAAGCCTCCGCGCTATACGCTGAGCGGGTACGCGACCTTCTATCGCAATGGCACCACGGCCATGCGCCTGCCTCGCGGCACGATCGTGATCATCTGCGGCAACGGGGGGTGCGTCGAGCGGGTCGTCAACGACTACGGCCCGGTCAAGCCGGAACGGATCGTCGATCTCTACCGCACCGACTTCTTCGATGTCTGCGGCTGCCCGTGGTGGTCCGGGACGACCGAGGTGACCGTCTCGGTGTACTGAGGGATCGGGTGACCCAGTGACCGATCGGGAGCTGGCGCGGTATCCTTGCAAGCGACCCTTCAGCCACGGCCCCGTGAGGCCGCACCGGAGGCCCCGAGAGGCCGGGAAGGAGCGATGAGCGGCCGCCAGATCATGACCGCGGACGAGATCCGCCGGGCGACGATCCGCCTCTCCCACGAGATCGTCGAGAAACATGCCGGGACGGACGGCCTCGTCCTGATCGGCATCCAGCGCCGCGGCGTACCGCTGGCGCGGCGGGTTGCAGCGGCCATCGCCGAGCACGAAGGGGTCGTCATCCCGGTCGGCGCGCTGGACATCACGTTCTACCGTGATGACCTGTCGCTGGTGGCCCAGCAGCCGGTCGTCAAGGGGACGGTGCTCCCGACGGCAATCGACGGGAAGACCATCGTCCTGGTCGACGACGTGCTGTACACCGGGCGGACGATTCGGGCCGCGATGGATGCGCTGGTCGATTTCGGTCGGCCGCAGGCGATCCGGCTGGCCGTCCTCGTGGACCGGGGACACCGTGAACTGCCGATCCGGGCGGACCACGTGGGCAAGAACGTCCCGACCTCGCGAGAGGAGCAGGTCCGCGTGCACGTCGAGGAGATCGATGGCGAGGACGGGGTCGAGATCGAGCGCGTGGCCGTTGCAACGGCGGCCGAGCCGGTCGGGTGAGCCTGGTGATCGAACCGGTCGCTGTCGGATCGGGCAAGGTCGGTTCGGTCGTCGTTCCGTCGGTCGACTCGGCGCCGGTCGTCGTGCCCTCCGTCGACTCGGCGCCGGAGAGTCAGCCCGTTGCTTGGCGTCATCGCCACCTGCTGGACGTGGATGGCCTGTCGAACGCTGATCTCGAGCTGGTGATGCACACGACCGACGCCATGCGGGAGGTCCTCGCCCGACCGATCGCCAAGGTTCCCGCGCTGCGCGGCCGGCAAGTCACGATCCTCTTCTACGAGGCATCGACCCGGACGCGCGTCTCGTTTGAGGTCGCAGCCAAGAACCTGTCCGCCGACGTCGTCAATATCGCCGCAGCCACGTCCTCCGTCTCGAAGGGCGAATCGCTCGTGGACACGGTTCGCACGATCGAGGCTCTCGGGGCCCAGATGCTGGTGATGCGCCATTCGGTCTCGGGGGCGCCGTACCTCGCGGCCGAGGTCTTCGGTGGGTCCGTGCTCAATGGCGGCGACGGCTGGCACGCCCACCCGACCCAGGCGCTGCTGGACCTCTACACGATTCGGGAGCGGCTGGGCGGATCGCTCACCGGACGCAAGGTCGTGATCCTGGGTGACCTGCTCCATTCGCGGGTTGCGCGCTCGAACATCTGGACGTTGACGGCGGCCGGCGCGGATCTCTGGCTGTGCGGGCCGCCGACGTTGCTCCGCGGCTTCGAGGCCTGGGCGGATCGCGCATCGCTTGCCGGGAGGGGTTTTCAGGTCACCACGTCGGTCGAAGCGGCCCTGCGCGACGCGGACGTGGTGATGGCGCTACGGATCCAGCGCGAGCGGATGGCCTCCGGGTTGCTCCCGTCGCTCCGGGAATACGCAGCGCGGTATGGGCTCAACCGCGAGCGGCTCGCGCTGGCCCGGCCAGGTGCCCTCGTCATGCATCCGGGCCCGATGAACGAAGGGGTCGAGATCTCCCCCGACGTGGCAGCCGGTGTCCAGTCGGTGATCACGGATCAGGTCACCAATGGCGTCGCGGTGCGGATGGCGCTGCTCTATCTGCTGGCCGGGACGCGGGCGCAGGCGTGATCGAGACGCTCGCTGGCGCGCCGGCGGTCGGCAGCCTCGCGGACTTGGAGATTAGCCGTGCCTGGCTGGTGGACCCCGCGACTGGGCGGCAAGGGCCCGGCGAGCTGGTCGTCCGGGACGGCGTCGTCGCTGCCGTCACCTGGCTGGAGGGCGACGACGGCCGCGGCGTCGAGGCTTACGGGGTGGTCGTCGCGCCCGGGTTCATCGACTTGCACGCCCATCTGCGGGAGCCGGGCAACGAGGACGCTGAGACCGTGGCCTCTGGGTTGGCGGCGGCGGCGCATGGCGGGTTCACGACGGTCTGCGCGATGCCGAACACGGATCCTGCGCTCGACGAGCCAGGTGTCCTGGCGCGAATCCGGGCCGCTGCGGCCGGGTCCGGGTCGCCCGTCGAACTGCTCGCATTCGGCGCGGTCACCGTAGGGCGGGCGGGGGAGCAGCTGGCGGCGCTCGGCGAGCTGGCCGATATCGGGGTGGCGGGGTTTTCTGACGATGGTCTGCCGGTTCGTTCGGCACCGATCCTGCGAGCGGCCCTCGCATACGCCGGAGCGCTGGGCCTGCCGATCGTCGACCATGCCGAGGACCTCTCGCTGACGGTGGGTGCCGAGGCCAACGATGGCTATGTCGCCACGGTCCTTGGCCTGCGCGGTTGGCCGGCGGCCGCCGAGGAGGCCGCGGTCGCCCGCGATTTGGCGGTTCTGGCGGATGTCGTGCGGGACGTGCCGGGCGCCCGGTTGCACCTGACGCACGTGTCAGCGGCGGGTGCGCTGAGCCTGATCCGGCGGGCCAGGGCAGACGGTTTGCCCGTGACATGCGACGTGACGCCGCACCACCTGGCCCTCACCGATGCATGGGTCGCGGGGGCCAGACGCTGGGCCTGGGAGTCGACGGACGATCCGTGGGCGGACGGAGCCCTCATCGTCGGCCCATACGATTCGTCGTTGCGCGTCAATCCGCCCCTTCGGACTGCCGTGGATGCCGCAGGGTGTCTTGCGGCGCTCCTTGATGGTACGGCCGACGCGGTGGCCACCGATCATGCTCCCCATACCGAGGTGGCCAAAGCCGTCGAGTTTGGCGAGGCGGCCAACGGCATCAGCGGCCTCGAGACGGCGCTCGGCGTGTTGCTGGCGGCGGTCGATGCCGGTCGCCTGCCGCTGCTGCGGGCGATCGAGGCGCTTACGACGGGACCTGCGGGCGTGCTGGGCGGGCGGACGCGTCGCGCTGGCGCAGTCGGACTCGTCGAGGGGGCACCGGCGGACCTCGTCGTCTTCGATCGCTCCGAGGCGTGGACCGTGACCGCCGATGCCCTCAGCTCTCGTGGCAAGAACACGCCGCTCCTGGGCCGCGAGCTGCGCGGCCGAGTGCTCCTGACGCTCGCCGGCGGCCGGCTCGCCTACGAGGCCCCGGACGACTGAGGCTGATGGTGCTGCGTCCGACCCCTGAGGTCACCAGGTTCACTGTTCGCAAACCTGATGGCTCGACGGTCGGATCAGACGCGGATGACCTCGAGGCCGGGCACCGTGACATAGTCGGCGTCCTGCGTGACGACCGGGATCCGCAGCGCCATCGCCGTCGCAGCGATCCACGAGTCGTTGATGGGCATGGACCGCCCATGCGATCGGAGCTGGACACGAAGGCGAGCCCACGACTCAGCAACGTCATCGTCGATCGGGATCGACTCGAACGAGAGGGCGAGCGTCAGCGTAGCGAGTCGGGCGGCGCGCGTCGGGGCATCGTCCGCCACCAGGACACCTGCGCGAAGCTCCGCCACGGTCACGACGGATACAACGACGTTGTTTGGTATCAAGTCACGGTCGATCCGCCGACCAGTTTCCCTTGCAACGAAGACGCTGGTGTCGACGATCCCTTCCACTATCGCCAAGGGATGTCGTCCGTGGTGTCCGGGTTCAGCTCCCGGAGGTCCCGAAGGAGTCCGGGGTCGGCTTGGGCAGGCAACAGCCT
>JANNQZ010000084.1:0-2346 GCA_031401015.1 Chloroflexota bacterium
TTCATCGTCGCGGTGGCGGCTGACCTGTCGGCCACGGCTCGGCGGTCGGCTACAATCGCGACTCGAACCCCAGCGATCTGCCTCGCCGGTTCGCGTGTCGCGCCGAGGCGCCCGACCCGTCGGCACGCACCCCAGGAGCCCACCCGATGATCAGCACCGGCGAACTGAAGAAGGGCGTCGCGATCGAGCTGGACGGCGAGCTCTGGCAGATCCTCGATTACCACCACATCAAGATGGGCCGCGGTTCCGCTCAGGTCAAAATCACCCTGCGCAACATCAAGCGTGGCCAGACCGTGGAGCGCTCCTTCCAGGCCGGCGCCAAGTGGCCGCGCGCCTCGATGGAGAAGCGCCCGGTCCAGCACCTGTACCGCGATGGCGCCGACCACCACTTCATGGATACGGACACGTACGACCAGTTCATGCTCACCGCGGAGCAACTCGGCGACACCGCGCAGTACCTGACGGACGGGATGACCCTCGATCGGACGAGTTACCAGGGCGAAACGATCGGCGTGGAGCTGCCCGTCACGGTGGACCTCAAGGTCGTCGAGACCGAACCCGGGTTCGCTGGCGACACCCAGTCCGGCGCACGCAAGCCTGCAACGACCGAGACGGGCATGATCGTGCAGGTCCCGATCTTCGTGGAGCCCGGGGACACGATCCGGGTCGATACGCGGACGGGTGAGTACCAGACGCGCGTCTGACGTGGCGGAGCCTGGAGCTCCTGCGCGCGCGCCCGGGACATTCGGGGTTCGGATCCTGGGTGTCAGCGAAGTCACCCGGGCGATCCGCGGTGCCGTGCGCGCCGACCCACTGCTGGCGGACCTGTGGGTCGAGGGGGAGATCGGACGGGTCACGATTTCGACCGCGGGACACGCGTATTTCGCGCTGAAGGACGAGCGCAGTCAGCTTCAGTGCGTCTGGTTTCGCGACGACCGCCAGCGCTCGGCATTCGAGGCCCAGGCCGGGTTGCGGATCGTGGCGCACGGTCGGATTGACCTGTTCGAGCCGCAGGGCGCGCTCCAGCTCTACGTGGAGTCGATCCAGCCGGCCGGGCTCGGTGATCTCACGCTCCGGTTCGAGGCGCTCAAGGCTCGATTGGCCGCCGAAGGCCTGTTCGAAACGGCGCGCAAGCGACCACTGCCCCTTCGCCCTTCAACGATCGCCGTGATCACGAGTCCGTCCGGCGCCGTATGGAAGGACATCTGCCATGTCCTGGCGCGCCGCTGGCCCCTGGCGCGGGTCGTGCTGGTTGCCGCGAGGGTCCAGGGCGAGGGCGCGCCGGCCAGCCTGGTACGCGCCTTCCGGGGCGTCGAGCGATATGCCGCTGACCGGGTGGCCGCCGGTCAGCCCGAGGAGGCGCCGTCGGTGACGATTCTGGCCCGTGGCGGGGGCTCGCTCGAGGACCTGTGGGCATTCAACGATGAGGCGGTCGTCAGGGCCGTCGTCGGGCACACCCTTCCGGTGGTTTGTGGGGTCGGCCACGAGGCCGACGTGACCCTGTGCGACTTTGCGGCCGACGTCCGGGCTCCAACGCCATCGGCAGCAGCGGAGGTCGTCGTGCCGGATCGCGCCGAGCTCGTCACGGGGGTTCGTGCGGTCGGGCGCCGGCTGGACGGGGCGGCGGCCGCCCGTCTGGGCACGGCTGCGCGCGGGATCGCCGAGGAGCGCCGTGCGCTCGAGCGGCTGAGTCCCCTGGTCCAACTCACCATCGCACGCGAGCGGATCGGCCTGCTGCTCGATCGTGCCACCCGGGCGACTCAAGATCGCGTTACCGCCGACCGGCACGCGGTGGAGCGGCTTGACGCGCGATTGAGGCCGACGTTGCCGAATCGACTGGCCCGCGAGCGCGGCCGCCTGGCCCGATCGGACGTCATGGATCCGCTGGTCCGCCGTCGGCTGTCTGGCGCGCGGGCGTCCCTCGGCGAGGCGGGGGCGGCGCTGGGGGTGCTCGGTCCCCATGCGACCCTGGAGCGAGGCTACGCGATCGTCCGCCGCGTCTCAGACGACGCGATCCTGCGCGATCCCGCGCAGGCCCCTCCCGGGACGCGGCTCTCGCTTCGGCTCGCCCTCGGTGAGCTGCCGGCCTCAGCGGATCCGCGCTGAGCTGCGCCTTTCGGACATGGAGGGCCTGCCCGATCTGCTCCTGTTCGTGGCCATCGTCGTCGGGGCGGCCGTCGTCGCCGTACGGATTGGTATGCTCCTCGCCCCGCGCCTCGACCGACTGACCACCCCCGACGATGAGGACGATCGTGCCCGACCCGACTGACTCGCGTGGCCCACTGAACCCGGCCGACCCGGCGATCGACGCCTTGAGCTTCGATGATGCGCTGGCCGAGCTTCAGC
>JANNQZ010000085.1:0-5811 GCA_031401015.1 Chloroflexota bacterium
ATGGGATCTCGCCTCGGCGACGCCGGCACGACGCCGCCGTTCGCGTGGATCGTCAGGACCTGCCGAATGATCTGGCCATCCACAGAGTCGAATGGGAAGCCGAGCGCGAGCGGCGTCGCATACGACTTGAAGTTGGCGTCCGTCCAGTTGCGGTGGTCCTGTAGTTCGAGCAGGTCGCCATCGAGCCGAATGACCGCCTCGACGCCGTCGCGGACCTCGATCGCCAGCTCCTCGTACGGATCGAACATCCCCGACAGGGTCCCGCCGACGATCCGCTGAGGATCGATGGCGTCGGGCAGGCGGCCGCGCAGTTCGCCGTCCGCGGTCTGGGCGCGGTACGGGCGTCCGACCGAACCGGTCAAAGCGTGATGGACGTTGAAGCCGATCTTCGAGTACTGGAACCTTCCGTGGCAGACACCATCCATGGTGTACCGGACCACACCGTCGGGCGTCCCCTCGATCAGGCCATCCCAGTCGAAGGCGATGGCGTCGTGCCGGTGACTGGCCCGGAACCGCGCCGTGAACCGATCCGCACCCGCGTCGATCTGCCAGTCGGAACTGGTTGCCGGGATGGTGTTCCAGGGCGCGTCGCGAACCGCCACGTAGACCCGCTGCACGAGCTCCACGTCACCCAACCGGATATGGCGCAGGTCAGCGCCGTCGAGGAGCACCACGACTGGTCCGGCGCGGAGCTCACGAGGTGGCGCGGCGGGCCTGGAGCGCCCAGTCAACAGGCGGGCGACGTCGGTCTCGATCATCGGGCTGACGTCACCACATGACGAGTCCACCGGTGTAGTTGATCGCCTGCCCGGTCATGTACGCACTCTCGTCGGACAGAAGGAACCAGATCGCACCGGCGCATTCATCGGCCGAGGCTGACCGCCCGAGCGGGACGGTCTTGTTGCGGGCCGCGGACAGCTCCTCGACGGTGATCCCGCGCTTGGCCGCCACGTCAGCCAGGACCCGCTCCTGCATCGGCGTATCAATGATGCCCGGGCAGATCGCGTTCACCCGGACGCCGTTTGGGGCGAACGCGTAGGCAAAGGATCGGGTGATGGACAGGACGGCGGCCTTGGACGACGCGTAAACCGCGGCCTCTGTCGTCATTGCGAGCTTGGCCGACGACGACGAGAGGTTCACGATGGCACTCCCGGCCGGCATGGTCCGACCGATCCGCGACACCAGGTCCCATGTCGCCTCGACGTTGATCCCATAGATGTCCCGGATGTCAGCGACGGTGAACTCCAGGATCGGCTTGAGTCGGATGATCCCGGCCGCGTTGACCAGGTAGTCCACGCCGGCACCGGCCGCGATCAGGCGTTCTCGGTCCGCGTCACGCGACAGATCGCCGACAAAGGCGCTCGCCCCTTCGCCGACAATCGGCGCGAGCCCGGCTTCATTGAGGTCCGCGGCGATGACGCTGGCGCCTTCGCGCAGCAGGCGCCTGGCCACGGCCTGGCCGATGCCGCTGGCGGCCCCGGTGACGATCGCCCGCTTGCCCGTCGCGCCCATCGCTCCCTCCAGATCGTCAACGTCGAAGTGCGGCACCGAAGCCCGGCCCAAACTTCCGCGCCGAAGCACGACCCGGCCCGAAGTTCCGCACCGGAGCCCGGGCCGCTATCCTCCCGGAAACGGTTGCAATGATACGGCAGCGCCGGGCCCGTCCGGTACCGGAGGGAGAGAATGAGCGGTCGCTTCGACGGCAAGGTCATCGTGGTCACCGGCGGGTCGCGCGGGATCGGCGAGGCCATCGTTCGTCGTGCTGTCTCGGAGGGCGCCCGCGGGGTCGTCGCAGACATCGGCGATCCGGACGCGCCGCTTGACGGTGTCCGCTACGTCCGCACCGATGTCTCCGATCGGACTTCAGTCGAGGCGCTGTTCGGCTCGATCGAAGCCACGGAGGGCGGGGTCGACATCCTCGTCAACAACGCCGGGATCCAGCGTGTCGGCCTGACCGAGACGTTCGACCCAGTGGTCTGGGAGCAGGTCGTCGCCACCCATCTGACGGGGACATTCCACTGCAGCGCAATGGCCATCCGGTCGATGCGCGGTCGGGGTGGCGGCTCCATCGTCCAGATCGCATCCGTCGCGGGGTTCATCGCGCTGCCCGGCCGCGGGCCATACTCGGCGGCCAAGGCCGCGATGATGAGCCTGTCCCGGGTCATGGCCGTCGAGGTGGCCGACCTCGGCATCCGGGTCAACGCCGTGGCGCCGGGCTATACCCGGACGGCCCTCATCGATCAGGGTCTCCGCGACGGCTCCATCCGTGAGGAGGCGATGCTGGCGGAGGTCCCGATGCGTCGACTGGCAACGCCCGAGGAGATCGCCGGAACGGTCCTGTTTCTCGCCTCCGACGATGCTGCCTACATCACCGGCCAGACGATCATCGTCGACGGTGGGTGGTCCATCCTGGGCATCCACGACCGGCCGGATTGGCTCACCAGCACACGAACGGCGAGGGACTGACCCGACGTTTGCACGTCGGACGCACGGACGGGAGGGCTGCCCCCCGCTATTTCCGAGCGGCGATCGCCCCGCGAAACAGTGGCATCCCCTCGGTGGCCACGTCCACCCGCCACAACCGGCCATCCATCGGCGCCCGATCCGTGACGGCGGTCACGTCCCCGAAGTCGGTGATGATCAACGAGCCCTCGTGGAAGACGCAGTTGAGCGGCACGCCACCGGTCACCAGGAAGTCCTTGAGCGTGCCATTCGGGGCGAGAATGTCCACCCCGCCGCCCATGAACGCGGTCACCCACAAGTCGCCGTTGGCTGCGATCTTGAGGCCGTCCGGGATGTGGCCCGCCGGCAGCTGCGCGATCTGCATGGACCGCTCGCCTGGGCGCTTCCGATAGACGCCGCGCTCGTACGACTCGACCCAAACCAGCGAGCCGTCCGGCTCGGCGACGATCCCGTTCGGGTAGGCGTCCGGAATGGTCTCGAGCAGCTCTCCGGTCCCGTCAGCGTTGAGGGCAAAGAGGCGGCCGGGTCGGCGCTCGTTGGGTAGATAGTCCGCCGGGTCCGTGAAGTAGAGTCGGCCGTTCGGTCCAAACGTGAGGTCGTTGGGCGCCTGGAGCGGCACCCCGGCCACCTGGTCGGCAACCTCCTCGACCCGTCCATCCGGCCACGCCTTCTGGATCGACGGGCGGCTCATCACGCGGGCCCTCCACGCCCCCACGGTCCCGCCGTTCTGGGTGATATAGACGGCCCCGTCGCTCCCCAGCATGCAGGCGTTCGGGCCGCCGCCGCAGTCGGCGTAATCGTGGATCCCGCGCTCGGCGGACCAGGCGATCAGCTTGCTCGTGTACGTCTCGACCATGACGATCCGGCCGTCGGGCAGGATGTCGGGCCCCTCCGGGTGGCCAAGACCCGTGGCGAGGGTATGGATCACTCCGCGCACTGGCTCCTCCCCTTCAGGCGCCGGGACGCTTCTGGAACAGCTCGACCGCGTACCCATCCGGGTCGCTCATGTAGCAGCTGCGCGCCCCCTGGTTCGGGCCGGCCGTGATATCGACGACCTGCCCGGACCGCGCCGCGAAGCCGAGATTCACCAGTCGCGCATGCATCGTCTCGACGTCGTCAACGTACAGGCACAGGTGCCCCGCCCCGAAATCGCATGGCCGGGACTGTGCGGACATCCGCTCGATTCCGACGTATTCGAGCAGCTCCACGAACCCGCCCCCCGGGATCCGCAGGTAGACCGCGCGAATATGGTCAAACGCCAGGCCGAGGACGGTCTTGAGGTACGGCGCGTCCAGGATCCGGTCGAATTCCTGCTCCAGGCCCAGGCCGTCCCGGTAGAAGACCAGAGACCGATCCATGTCGCGGACGGTGATCCCGCCATGAAAAAAGCCGGTGACAGCAGACACGCCAGCCTCCTCAGGCGACCGTGGCACGGTCGGTCGACCGCGTCTCGACGACGTGGGCAGCCAGGTAGTCCGAATCAAGCTCGATCCCGAAACCCGGCCGTTCCGGCAGCGTGTACCGGCCGCCGGCGATCCGGCCGGACATGTCCGACAAGCGCCAGAAGAACGGATCGCGCTCCTCGTCGAAGCATTCGACGAAGGTGTGATGGGGAACCGAGGCCAGCAGGTGTGAGGCAATCTGCGGTTCCTCGTGGTGGCCGAGCTCGACGCCGAACGCCGCGGCCAGTCCGGCCGCCTTGCGCCAGATGGTCGGCCCGCCGGCCCATGAGGCGTCGAAATTCGAGACGTCGATCGCTCCACCGACGATCAGGTCACGGATCCCGGCCAGCGTGGTCTCGCTCTGACCGGCGCATACCGGGATGCTCGTCTGGTAGCGGACGTCCCGCATCCACCTCGCGTCGTTGGTCCAGCGGCACGGTTCCTCGAACCATCGAATGTTGAAATCGCGCACCCGGTGGGCGAAGTCGACTGCCTGGGCCCGGTCGTAGCCTTGGTTGGCATCGACCATGAGCGCGAAGTCCGGCCCAGCGGCGTCGCGCGCGACACGCACACGCTCGGCGTCCTGGGCCGGGGTCTTGCCACCGACCTTGAACTTCATCCCGGCAAAGCCCGCCTCGACGTAACGTCGGACCACGTCTCCGACTTCATCGACCGACAGGTGGTAGTAGCCGCCGATGATGCTGATCGGCACCGAGTCCGTGACGCTCCCCCAAACGCGGTGGAGGGGCAGCCCCAGGGCCTTTCCGAAGACGTCCCAGATCGCTTCGTCCAGGCAGGCGATCGCCTGGAGCGCCAGCCCGCGATCGCGCAGGATGTCGTTCGTGGACGGCTCCATGGCACGCCAGGCGCCCTCCGGATCCGTCGCGCTCCGACCGAGCAACCGGGGAGCGAGCTCGTCGTGGATGATCCCGACGATGATCGACTGCTCCTCGTCCGTGTCGCCGGTGTAGACCTCCGATACGAGCCCATCCCGGGTGTACAACCGCGTCACGATCGTGCAGCGGATGTCCATGCTGTAGGCGCTGCCGGAGAAGCGCCGTCCCAGCGGGGCGCGCAGGGTCACGGTCTCGATCCGATCGACGATCAGCGTGCTGTGGTCGAACCCGCTGGCCCGGACAACGGAGCCCGCCGAGACGCTCAACGCCCGACGCTGGCCCGGGCCGTCGCCGTGATGGCTTCGACGGAGGGCAGGACCTCGTCCTCCAGCAGCGGGGTGTACGGGATGGGCAGGTCATCGGGCAGGCTCACCCGCCGCGGGGTGCTCGCCCAGCGGACCCCGCCGATGGTCAACTCGCTGATGATCGTGGCGCCCCAGCCCGCGGCGTGAACCTGTTCCTCCACGACCACCAGGCGGCCGGTCTTCCCGACCGAGGCCCGGACCGCCGGCAGGTCCAGCGGCCGCAGCCAACGCAGGTCGATCACCTCGGCGTCGATCCCATCGGCGGCTAGCTTCTCGGCCGCGGCGAGCGCCCGTTCCACC
Source organism: Chloroflexota bacterium (assembly GCA_031401015.1). Lineage (GTDB taxonomy): Bacteria > Chloroflexota > Limnocylindria > Limnocylindrales > CSP1-4 > SPCO01. The sequence goes on from JANNQZ010000085.1 coordinate 5,407, forward strand.
ATCAGCAGGGTTGCCACGATCGTCACGTCATTGCCCGCCCGCAGGACCGCGGCCGCCCCGATCTGGGCGGCCACGCCCCGAACGACGGGTCCCTTTCGCGCGTACAGGCCCTTGTGCTCGTAGAAGAGGGTCGGGTTCTGGTCGTCGATCGCTGCTCGCAGCAGGGCGTACGCGGAGCCCGGTGAGCTGGCGGTGACAACACGCAGCCCGGGCAGGTGCATGAACCAGCTCTCGCCGGTGGCGCTGTGTTGCGTCCCGAAGCGACCGGTGGCACCGCCGACGGCGCGGATCGTGACCGGCACGGCCGTCTGGCCGCCCGACATGTAGCTGTACTTGGGCAACTGGTTGACGATGGCGTCACCCGCCGTTGGCAGGAAGTCCGCAAACATGATCTCGACGATCGGG
>JANNQZ010000086.1:0-10153 GCA_031401015.1 Chloroflexota bacterium
GCAGTACCTCGACAAGAACCCCCGGGGCTATTGCCCCGACCACTCGACAGGCGTGAGCTGCCACATTGGGCTCGGGGTGACCGTCGCCGTCTAGACTCGCGCCGTGGGACCCGAGGGGTTCTTCGCTGGTCATCCAATCGCGCTGGAGGTCTACTTCAGGGTGCGCTCGGTCCTCTAGCAACTAGAACCGGTAGACATGCCCACGACGCAGAGTCAGGTCGCCTTCCGGCTGAACGGTCGTCATTGGCAGTCGCACAAGCACCCACGCGCGGGGCTACTGCCCCGATCCTGCGACGGCGTCTCGTGCCCGCGGGCTCCGTGTCGAGGCGAAGGTGCAATTGGTGCGATTGCGCGGCGCGGCAGGTCTGCCACTTGTGGCGGGCGGTACGATGAGGCACTGGCAGCGCTACGACAGTCCTCGTCGTGGCCGACGGACAAGGAGGAAGATCAAGATGGCCGAGCACCCGAACGTGGCCCTGGTTCGCCGCGCGATGCAGGCGATGACCGAGCTGGACATGTCGAAAGCCGAGCAGGAGATGGCGATCGTGGACGCCTTCATGGCCGACGACATCATCTGGCATGAGATCGGGCGGGCCGAGCCACGCCGTGGCAAGGACGAGTTGCGGGCGGCCATGATGGAGGGCGGGCGCGACTTTACGATCGCGTACGAGGTCCACGACGTCATCGCCAATGACGACCACGCCATCGCCCTCGGTACCGCCACCGCGAACCGTGGCGACAGGACCCTCGAGTACCGGACCGCGGAGATCTTCCACATCCGTGGTGGCAAGGCTGTCGAGCGCTGGGCCTTCTCGGACGATACCGCCGCGATCGTCGCGTTCTTCGACTAGCCGCATCGGCCCCGGCGACGCCGGGCGGCTCCCGGCAGGCCCATCCCCGCTCTCGCAGGCCGTCTACTACGCTTCGGTTTGAAAGAGTGGACGTCGCCACCGGCGTCGCCTGCCCGATCGTGGGCGGCCTCAATACGGGTCTGGGTGCAGGCTCGCGTGACACCGGCGCATCCCCTGGAGGCTGGAGTGTGACTCATCCGCCCGCCACGAAACGATGACGATCGACTATCGTGGCCAGGTGGGCAAGTCCTTGCTGGCAGATGCATTCGCCCACCATGTGTGGGCGACGCTGCGGGTGATCGATGCCTGCCTCGCGCTGGGCCCGGAGCAGCTCGAGACGGCCGTCCCCGGGACCTACGGTTCGATCCTCCGGACGGTGCGCCACCTCGTGGGAGCCGATGCCTGGTACCTGTCAACCATGACCGCTGACGACGCCCGCATGATCGACGACGAAAAAATGGGCGTTGCGGAGCTCCGTGCGGCGATGGAACGCCACCACACCGCCTGGTCGGGGTTCCTGGCACAAGGCCCCGATCCTGACACCGTCATTGTCAGGCGCCGTGACGACGGTTCCGAGTTCCACGCGCCGCTTGGCATCCGGCTGGCGCAGGTCCTGCACCACGGGACCGATCATCGAAGCCAGATCTGCACCGCCCTCACGTCGCTCGGTCTCGAACCGCCAGATATCGATGTCTGGGACTTCGGGTCGGAGACGGGCCGTAACGTCGAGGTTCCTGCTGGGTCCCTGGCCTGACTTGGATCGATCCGGCCACATCGTCCCTCTGGCGGCTGATCGGCAATGCCCAGGCAGGCGGATCCGTCAAACATGATGACGACTGACGGAGGAGGCTTCATGGGCAACCTCGCGACCGAGCGCGACATCGTGACCATTCCGAAGGTCGAGCTGCACGTTCACCTCAACGGGTCGATCACGGAACGGACCGCCTCAATGCTGGCTCGACGGCATGGCGCGGATCCGGCTGCCGCACTGCGGCTGGTGGACGGTCGCTATCCGGGTCGGTATCCCAACTTTCAGGGGTTTCTGGACGCGTATCTCGCCGCGAATGCGGTCGTCCGCACACCGGACGACCTTGAGCTGGTGGCCTCGGAGTTCGCCCTGGCCCAGGCCGCGCAGAACATCCGCTATTCCGAGGCGATCTTCACGGCGATGATCTACATTCGCAACGGGATGGAGCCCCGGGCGATGTGGCGGGCGCTGCGGAACGGATTGACGGCGGGCGGACCGGAAACCCGCATTGCGCTGGTGGTCGACGCCATCCGCGACCTGGGGCGCGCGGAGGCCGAAGCGACCATCCGGCTCGTTGAGGACGCTGACGCGCCGATCGTTGGCCTGTGCCTGACCGGTGTCGACTCGCCCGATCCGATCGAGGCGTTCGTCATCCTGCGGGAGGCAAGCACGCGACTCGGCCTCGGCCTCGAGGTGCACGCGGGCGAAATGGGCCCACCGTCGAGCATCGTCGACGCGATTGACGTGCTTCACGCCGACCGGATCGGCCACGGCGTCGCCGCCATCCGGGACCCGGACTTGCTGGCACGTTTGATCCGCGAGCAAGTTCCGCTTGATATCTGCCCGTCGTCGAACGTTCGGATCGGCCTCTTCCCGTCGCTCGAGGCGCACCCGGTGATCACCTTCTGGCGGGCAGGCGTGAACCTGACGGTTTCGAGCGATGACCCGCCGTTCTTCCACACGACCCTGACCGACGAGCTCCGACACGTCGTTCGCATCGCGCGACTCGCCCGGGACGACCTGGCCGAGCTTCAGCGCCGCGCCGCGCGGCATTCGTTCGCCTCGGAGGATCTAAAGGCCGGGCTCCTGGGCGAGATCGAAACGTGGGTGGCGGGCGCCTGACGGCTCGATCAGCAACCCTCGCCTCCGGGCCTCGCGGGCGTACGGACCCGCCAACAGGCTCCCGGCGTCACGTTCCGGACTGTTCGGGCATCCTTAGGCTGTCCGGATTCGGACCGCTCGGGGATCTTCACCGACCTTGCAACCTGCCAATCGCCGCCCGGCCCGATCCACCGTGCCGCCGCGTGCCCCCGCCCCGCCGGGTCCCGCCGTCCGACCACGTGGCCCGACAACTTCGCGGCCCGGCCACTCAATGGCGACCATGGCGCGCCAACCCCGCAGGCCCGCCTCGAACACGATCGGGTGCCTGGCGCTCATCGTTTTTGCGTTCCTGGCCGGGCTTGGGGCCATCGGAGCGTTGGCCGCGATCGGGGTCTACACGGCCCTCGCCTCGGACCCATCGCTGCCAAAGCCGGAGACGCTGACGACCTACGTCCTGCCCGAGGAAACCGTCATCTACGACCGGACGGGCGCCCGCGAGCTGGCCCGCTTCGGCGACGCCAAACGCGAAGTCGTCCAGTTCGACGATATCCCGCCGCTGCTGCTCGACGCGACAACCTCCATCGAGGACAAGACCTTCTGGGAGAACGCAGGCTTCGATCCAGTGGCGATCGTGGCAGCCGGCCTGGACTCCATCCGGGGCAATAGTCGAGGCGCCTCCACCATCACCCAGCAGCTGGTCCGCCAACGGCTGCTGCCGCCCGAGCTCGTCCAGGACCCCGAACGCACCCCGGAGCGGAAGCTCAAGGAGATCATCCAGTCCATCCGCGTGACCCAGTACTTCAAGGAGGACGATGGCAAGAAGGCGATCATCACCGCCTACCTTAACCAGAACTATTACGGCAACCAGCTCTACGGGATCAAGGCCGCGGCGGAGGGCTACTTCGGCGTCGATCTGGCAGACCTGACCCCGGCCCAGGCCGCCATCCTCGCCGCGCTGCCGAAATCGCCCTCGAACTACGACCTGGTCCGTAACGCCATCGAGCGCTGTACGGTGCCGGTCGGCGACGGCGCGGAATGCCCGGCCGGCAAGGGCGAGCTGGTCGTCCCACCGGACACGACCATCGTGCAGCGAAGGAACGCGATCCTCGACTTCCTCGCCTCCGGCCGGACGCCGATCTCGGGCGATCAGTACTCGGCCGCCGACTACCTCGCGGCGAAGGATGACGAGGTCGTGCTGGTCAGCCAGGCGACGCCACGCTGGGTTGCGCCCCATTTCATCTGGGCCGTCCGCGACGAGCTGACGCGGCGACTGTGCGGCCCCGACGCCTCGAGTTGCGACGCCCTGGACCGCGGCGGCCTACGCGTGACCACGACGCTCGACTACCGACTCCAGAAGCTGGGCGAGAAGTGGGTCCGCGCGGCCGCCCTCGTGCCGCACGCGCGGGACCCGGAGGCGGCCGCCAGGACACTCGGTTTCGACCAACTCGAGCCGTGGATGGCCAACCTGCGCGACAAGGACCTGCGCAATAGCGCGCTGGTGGCGCTTGACTACGAGACGGGCGAGCTTGTCGCCTACGTCGGCAGCGCGAGCTACTACTCGACCTCCACCCGGCCGGCCTTCCAGCCGCAGTTCGACGTGATCGGCCAGGGCTACCGGCAGCCGGGTTCGGCCTTCAAGCCGTTCAACTACGCGGTCGGGATCGACGATCGGTCGATGACGGCGGCGACCATGTTCATGGATGTGTCGACCGACTTTGGCGGCGATTACACGCCGAATGACGCGGACCTGCTGGAGCGCGGGCCGGTGCGCGTCCGCGATGCCCTGCAGTTCTCGCTCAACATCCCCGCGGTCAAGGCGATGGCCGTGAACGGCCCCGATCATGTCTTCGCCCGGGCGCAGGAGTTCGGCATGTCCTTCCAGCTGGACCGGACGGACGCGGGCCTCGCGCTTGCGCTCGGGGTCCAGGAGGTCCGTCCGGTCGATCTCGTGACGGCCTATGGGACGCTCGCCAACGGCGGTCGCCACATCGGCCACACGACGATCCTCGCGATCCGCGATCGGGCCGGCACTGACCTCGTCGCAGCCTACGTTCCGCCGGAGGGTCGCCAGGTGATCAGCCCGGGGGCTGCCTATATCGTCACCGACATCCTGGCCGGCAACACGGACGAGGCCGTCAATCCGTTCTGGGGGAAATTCGCCGTCGAGGGGCCCGATCGGCGGCGACCCGCCACGCTCAAGACCGGAACCAACAACGATGCCAAGGACCTCAACGCGTACGGCTTCATCGCCCCGCCCACCCCGGATGGTCGAGCGGGCGGCGCGCATGCCCTTGTGGTGGGCGTCTGGAACGGCAATTCGGACAACAGCCTCGTCTCGACGCCGGAGGCACCCCTTTTCTCGATCGAGGTCTCGACCTACGTCTGGCAGGGCTTTCTCCAGGAAGCCAGCGCCGCCTGGCCCGAAACAGATTTCGTGCCGCCCGGCGGGCTGGTCCAGGCCGATGTCGACCCGTGGACCGGCTTTCTGGCCCGGCCGGACGCGCCGGCGCTGACCGAATGGTTCCTCGCCGGCACGGAACCGCGCCAGAGCGTTCCGGAGGGCGTCTGCGGCGAGGCGATCCTGACCCACCCGGACATCTACGAGGGCCGCTTCAGTTCGTGGCTGGAGGGTGACCGAGATTGGCTCCGCCGGGCAGCCCGGGGTCCCGGGGCGGCCGGTGGTCCGGACCTCACCCGGACGAGTTATTTCTACAACCGCCGCTTCCAGCCGTACGGCGCGTCGTGGGGGCCGCTCGTCGGTGACCCCGCCTGCGCCCCACCAAGCCCATCGCCGAGCTGCTTCGTGCTGCCGACGCCCGACCCGATCACCGGCTCCATCCCCCCGATCGAGCTCCCGGCGCCGTCGGGTTCGGAGGTGGTGCCGCTCCCCTGCCCGCCTGAGTCCCTGGATCCGTCGGCCTCGCCGTCCGGGGAACCGTCGGGCTCGATTGAGCCGTCGATCGAACCGAGCCCGACACCGAGCGAGCCACCACCCACGCCCGAGCCGACACCGGCGCCGACACCGGAACCAACGGCCGAGCCGACGCCCCCGCCGACACCGGAACCGACGCCGACGGCCGATCCGACTCCGGCGCCCACATGACGGAGCCAGCCCCGCGGTGGACCCCGGACTCGGGCGCGCTCATTGGCGACCCGGTCGTCGAAGTTCATGATCTCGTGGTTCGCCGTGCCGAGCGCGTGATCCTGGGTCCGCTTGACCTCGTCATCCAGCGGGGCGAGCGGTGGGCCGTGATCGGAGCGAACGGATCAGGCAAGACGACCCTGCTGTCCGTCCTTGCTTTGACCCTGTGGCCGACGTCGGGCGTGGTGGACGTACTCGGGGCGCGCTACGGCAAGGTCGACTCTCGAACCGTGCGCCGCGGGATTGGGCTCGCCAGCAGCGCCATCGAAGGCGTCATGCGCGACGATTTGACGCCCGTGGACCTGGTGATGACCGCCAGATACGCGGCGACCGAGCCGTGGTGGCACGAGTTCACCGATGCCGACCGGGCCAGGGCGCGCGGATTGCTCGACGAGCTGGGGCTCGCGGCCGTGGCAAGCCATCCGTTCGGGACATTGTCCACCGGGGAGCGCCGTCGAACCTCGATCGCCCGCGCCCTGATGCCGAACCCGGAGTTGCTCCTCCTCGACGAGCCGGCCGCCAGCCTGGATCTCGGGGCTCGGGAGACGCTGCTCGCGGACCTCACGGACCTGGCCGCCAAGCCGCAACCTGCCGCCATCGTGCTCGTGACCCATCACGTCGAGGAGATCCCGGCTGGCTTCTCGCACGCCCTGGTGCTCCGGGCCGGCACCATCGTCGCGGGCGGCCCGATCGACAAGGTGCTGACGAGCCGCGCCCTGAGCCAGGCGTTCGACCAGCCGATCGTGCTGGAACGCCTCGATGGGCGCCTGTGGGCGCGCCGCCGGTCCTGACATGTCGCCCTTGCCGACACGCGATCGTCACAGGTCGGCCCCATGATGCCGCCATGAGCACGACCACCACGCCGACCCGAAGCCTTCGGCTGCCGACCTTCGCGAGTCGCCTTGATCGCCGGGCCCTGGCGGGCGGCGCCGCGGCCTCGATGGTGGCACTTGGCGCCTCGGAGTTGCTGGCCGGATTGCTGCCCGGTGGCAGCTCGCTGATCGCGGCCGTCGGCCAGGTCGCCATCGATCTCCAGCCGGCTGGCGCCAAGGATGTCGTGGTGGCTCTGTTTGGCACCAACGACAAGCTCGCGCTCGAAGTCTTCGTGATGGCGGTCGGCGCGGTCGTCGGTGCCATGTTGGGCGTGGCGGCACGCCGCCGGTTCGAATTCGGGACGCTGGGCTTCGGCGCATTTGGCGCGATCGGCTTTCTCGCTGCCCTGGGCGATCCCCTGGCCAACCCGGCCATCACGGCCGTCTCGGTCGCAGTGTCGGTTGGCGTCGGTGTCTGGATCCTGGGCTGGCTGCTCGGACGGCGCGAGACGGCCACGGCAACGGGCGTGATGCCCGACTGGTCGCGCCGCTCATTCCTGATTCGGGCCGGCGGCGTTGGCGTGGGTGCGGTCGCCGCCGGTGTCGTCGGTCGCGGCCTGCTGGAGCGTCAACGCGCGGCGCCCGTTGGCACCGGCCCCGTCGCCCCTCCGGCGTCGGAGACGGTCGGGGCGCTCCCGGTCGGGGCGGACCTGGCCCCAACCATCGCGGACCTGACCCCGATCGTGATGCCCAATGACCGGTTCTACCGGATCGATACGGCGCTCATCACGCCGGTCGTCGATAGCGCGAGCTGGTCGCTGCGGATCCATGGCCTGGTCGATCGCGAGACCACGCTGACCTGGGACGAGCTGATCGGCCTGCCGATGTTCGAGCAGTACGTGACCATCGCCTGCGTCAGCAATGAGGTCGGCGGCGACCTGGTCGGCAATGCGAAGTGGACCGGCGTCCGGCTGCGCGACGTCCTGGAGCTGGCCGGCGTCCAGTCGTCCGCGACGCAACTGGTTGGGCGATCGGTGGACGGCTGGACCGCGGGCATGCCCACGGCGTGGGTGATGGACCCGACCCGCGAACCGATGATCGCCCTCCAGATGAACGACCAGCCGCTGCCCCCGGCGCACGGCTTTCCGGCCCGGCTGATCATTCCGGGGTTGTATGGCTACGTCTCGGCGACAAAGTGGCTGACCGAGCTGGAGCTGACGACGCTCGAAGCGTTCGACGGCTACTGGGTCCCGCTCGGCTGGGCGAAGGAGGCGCCGATTCTGACGCAGTCCCGGATCGATACGCCGCGACGTGGGTCCGTCGCCGCGGGGCGTGTCCCGATCGCGGGCATCGCGTGGGCCCCGGACCGCGGCATCGCCCGGGTGGAAGTCGCCGTGGACGGCGTCTGGGCGGAGGCGCGGCTCTCATCTCCGATCTCGGGCGCCGCGTGGGTCCAGTGGGTCTACGACTGGGTGGCGACGCCCGGACAGCATGTCATCACCGTCCGAGCCACCGATGGTTTGGGTGTCACCCAGACCGACCAGCGGACTCGGCCGGCTCCGGACGGAGCACGCGGGTGGCACTCGGCGTCCGTGACGGTCAGTTGATAGGCTGACGCGTGTCCCGCGTCTCCTTTCGTGCGGGCCATCTTGTGCTCGCCCAGCGGGACACCCTCCCACGGCTATGCCAATCGGATGCATGGGGCGGTTGGTCTTGAGCGTCCTGACCGTGTGAGGTTATGCATCCGAGTTGCATCGCCGGAGACACGTCGCCGGAGCGCCGGCGGAAGCCGTGACGCTGCGCAAAATTCGTATAGAGTCAGGCAATGCCGCGACGACGCTATGTGTTCGATCCGCCCGAGCGATTCGTGGCCGGAACCGTCGGTGAGCCGGGCGAGCGCACCTTCTTCCTGCAGGCTCGGGAGGGCCGGCGGGTGGTGTCGGTCGTGATGGAGAAGGTCCAGGTCGCCGTCCTCGCCGAGCGCCTGGGGCACCTGATCGCGGAGATCGAACGGCGGGGCGTCCCGGAAGCGGCCATCGCGGCCGCCGCCACCATCGACGATATCGCGGCCCTCGATGAACCTCTCAACGAGGCGTTCCGGGCCGGCTCGCTGACCCTCGGCTGGGACGGCGCCGCGGAGCGGGTGCTGGTCGAGGCCCGCGCGCAGAATGAGGACGGGGAGGCGATCGATCCCGATGAGGACGACGACGAAGACGAGGACGGACCCGACCTGCTCCGCGTCCGGATCTCGCTTGCGGCGGCGCGTTCGTTCGTGACCCGTGCCACCCGGGTCGTCGCGTCGGGCAGACCGCCGTGTCCCTTGTGTGGCCTGCCGCTCGACCCGGGAGGCCATATCTGCCCGCGACGCAACGGCCACTACGTCAACTAGCGCGGGCCTCGTCGTGCTGGATTGCGCGACCACGCTGGAAACGCTCCGCGCCGGCGAGATGGAGATCGTCGGTCGGATCGTCGGTTCGTCCAACAACGCGATGCTTGTCACGCTCACCCGTGTCGGTCCGGACCCTGAACGGGGGTCGCCGCCGGGGCTCGATGCGATCTACAAGCCGACCCTGGGCGAGCGGCCACTGAGCGACTTCCCCGATGGCACGCTGGCGCGGCGCGAGGTTGCTGCGTGGCACGTGTCGGAGGCGTTCGGCTGGGGGATCGTCCCTCCGACGGTCCTGCGCGACGGCCCGTTCGGGGAGGGCATGGTCCAGTCATTCATCGAGGCGGATCCGTCGGTGGACATCGTGGCGATGGTCGTCGAGGACGACGCTCGGCTGCGGCGGATGGCAGTCATGGATGCGGTCATGAACAACACGGATCGCAAGGGCGGTCACATCCTGGCGGTCGATGGCGGGCGGCACGTGCACGGCGTGGATCACGGCGTCTGCTTCTCGGCCGTGCCCAAACTGCGGACGGTGCTGTGGGGCTGGCGCGGTCAGCCGTTCGAGGCCGACGAGCTCCAGGGCCTGGGTCGGGTCAGATCCTCGCTCGATGGTGAGCTGGGCGCGACGCTGCGGACGTTGCTGTCGCGGGCGGAGGTCCGGGCTACGGTTCGTCGAACCGATGCGCTGCTCGCGTCAGGCAGTTTCCCGTTCCCCTCGCCGACATGGCCGGCCGTGCCGTGGCCGCCGTTCTGAGCTCAACCGGACATGTCGACGCCCCCGGCAAAGAGCAGGGGGCGTCGCGTTACCTGCGCGTGACGGCGTGGCTTAGCCAGCGGCGCGGGCCGCCTTGACAACCATGCTGTTTGCGAATTTGTCGTGGAAGCCCTGCTTGGTGGGGCTGCTGTAGGTCGTCCACAGCAGGTAGATGAACCAGCCGAATGCGGCGAGACCAATCAACGCACCGATGGCCGGCGCCGGCTGAAAGGCCTGGGCAAGGGTGAACGGAGCACCCAGCGCAATCCAACGCCGGACGGCCTGCTCCATCGTCAGCGTCTTGCCGTCGCCTGAGTTCCCGACTTGCATGCCGAGGGCCTTCATCCCCACGGTGC
>JANNQZ010000087.1:0-5064 GCA_031401015.1 Chloroflexota bacterium
AAGCGCGATCCGCGGGTCACCTTGTGTATCGACGGCCCGTCGCGCATGACCAACTACGTCCAGGTCTTCGGGACCGCCGAGGTGGTCGAGGGCGACGTCCGAGAGCGGACCATGGACCTCATCCGCAAGTACGAGCCGCTCGAGGCGGACGTCGTCACCCACTGGGAGAAGATCAAGGCTGACCGCGTCCTGATCGTCGTGCGCCCCGAACGATTTCAGTGGCGGTTCCCCGACTGAGGTTCGGCCAGCTTCCGGCCGGCACCAGGGTCCAGGTAGTGATGCACGTCGGATGCATCACTCAATCGAGCTGGATCAGCCAGGTAGCGGCCCGCTGCGGATCAGAACCGAGGTCGCCGCGGCCGGAGAAACGCCTCGGGACGGCCAGTCGTCTCGTCGGCGGGCGTCGGCCCATCCCAGATCAACGTCTCTGGCGCGGTGTCAACATCGCCTGGCCAGGCCAGCGTCCCGTAGTCAACGTAGACCGATCGGAAGACGCCCTCGTCGGCGATGATCGGTTCAAACACCGGGCCCCAGAGCAGATCGGTCAGATCGCGCTCGACCACCGAGCCGCCCGACAGTGTCATCCGAACGGACCGACCCTCAAGTGGCTCGACGGCGCGGATTTCCAGCATCGCCTACCAATCCTGGTCCAGGGGGGCGATTGGGTTGAGCGGCTGACTGACCTTGGCAAGATTTCAATCCCTGAGAAGCTCGGCTCGATGCACCGCGGCTGATCAGGCCGTCACCGCCGACACCAACCTGATCTCGGCGAGCGTCCCTCGCGCGGCATTGATCGTGGTCTCGATGTCGGTGGCGTCGACGCCGTAGTGGGGGATCGCTCGGATCATGCCCTTGGGGTATTCGATCATGCGGACGCCGCGACTGGTGAGCTCGTCCAGGAAGGCAGCGCGCTGCCGGAGCACGGCGCCTCGCCCCGCGGCATCGTCCGGCCAGACAGGAGAACCGATCCCGAACAGCACGAAGTTGGTGCGGACACGGGTCGGATCCAGGCGAGTCACGCCCTCCATTGTCGCCAGCGCGTCGGCCAGCCGGCGGGCGTTGGCGTGATCCTCGGCGAGGCGCTCGATCATGCCGGCCGGACCGTCCTGGAGCGCCACGAGGCCGGCGGCCGCGATCACCCCGGCCTGACGCATGCCGCCGCCGACCATCTTGCGGGCACGGCGGGCACGGGCGATGAACGCGGCGTCCCCTACGACCACCGAGCCGACCGGGCAGGCCAGGCTCTTCGACAGGCAGAACGTGGCGGACGCGCCGGAAGGCACGAGGTCCCGCGCGGGCACACCGAGGGTGACCGCCGCGTTGAACATCCGGGCGCCGTCGATGAATAGCGGGACGCCGAGTTCGCGCGCGAGGTTCGAGACCGACCGTGTATAGGCCGGGGTCAGCGGCTGCGCCATCGACAGTGAATGGGTGTTCTCGATCGTGATCAACGAGGTGATCGGCTCGTGGACGTCGTCCGGATCGCGCACCGCGCTGCGAATGGCGGCGAGATCCATCGTGCCGTCGTCGGCCCACGGCAGCATGCGGACGGACGCTCCGACGATGACGGCATGCCCGGCCCCCTCGCTCGAGAAGGTGTGGATCTCTGCCGGACCGATGATCTCGCCACCACGCGGCACGTGGGCCATCAGCCCAACGAGGTTGCCCATGGTGCCGCTGGTGACCAGCAGACCGGCCTCCGTGCCGAGCAGCTCCGCGGACCGCTCCTCGAGCGCCCGGACGGTGGGATCCTCGCCAAAGACGTCGTCACCGACCTCGGCCTCCGCCATCGCCCGGCGCATGGCCGGGGAGGGCTGGGTGACGGTATCGGAACGAAGATCGATCACGGTTGGGCTCCTGGATGGGGGCGGTGGCGGCGGGTCGGCGGTGAGTCAGCGGAAGTGCGGCAGGACCTTGTCGGCGAATAGTTCGATGTCGTCAGTGTCCATCAAACCGGCGAACCGGAGCTGGATCATGTTGAACCCCAGGCCGATCGCCTCCTCGATTCGATCGCGCACCTCCGCCGGATCGCCGGCAACGGCCGGCCGCTCGCCCTCGACCGCGTCGCCCGCCCAGCGCCTCGCCGCTGCCCGATCGCGACGGAGGTAGACCGTCCACGGGATGGCCTTGCGGATCGAAACAGGGTCGCGCCCAATGTCCCGGCAATGGTCCGCCAGCACGGCCAGCTTGTGTTCCTGCACGTCGCGGCGGTCGGCATACGAGAGCCACCAGTCGGCGTGTTCCGCGACAGCTCGGAGGAGGTATCGCTCGCCGCTGCCGCCGATCATGATGGGCGGGACGGGTTCGGGTCGCGGCTCGCAGTACGCATCGCGGACCTGGTACCACGCCCCTTCGAAGGTCGCCGGCGACTCCGTCCACATGGTCCTGATCAGCCGCAGGGCCTCGTCCATCTGGGCGATCCGCTCGCGGGTGGATGGGAATGGGTAACCGTAGGCGCGGTACTCGTCCTCGAGCCAGCCGGCGCCATAGCCGAGGATGAACCGACCGCCGCTCATCGCCTGGAGGCTGGCCGCCATCTTGGCCATCAGGGCTGGGTGGCGGTACGAGTTGGCCAGCACGTTGTGGCCCAGGTGCACGCCTGGGACGCGCGCGGCCAGCCAGGTCAGCTGGGTCCACGGCTCGATCCGGTAGCGGTCGCCTTCCATCAGGTGGTCGGAAACCCACAGCGAATCGAAGATCGGCCCCGCAATCGCCAGCATCCGGTCCAGATCAGCGACATACGTGGAGCGGTCAACCCGCCCCATCTCGCGATCGCCGGGCGGCACGTGGAACCCAAACTCGATGCGATCCATGGAGGCAGTAGGGTAGCACTGCAACTCCGGTGGTCCTGTCCAGTGTGACTTACACTCGCGGGGTGACGACGGAGAGCGGAGCCATCCGGACGACCGAATCGCGACTGGACCGGGTCGGCTGGTCTGCCCTGCGCTACGCGCCGTACCGGCTGTTCCTGGGCTCGATGCTGTCATTCAGCAGTGGCGGCTTCGTGATGTTCTCAGCGCTGGGCTGGTATGTGCTCCAATTGACCGGGTCGGCGGCCGCGGTCGGGGTCGCGTTCTCCGCCTACGGTCTGCCCGCGCTCCTGCTGACCGCCCACGCGGGCGTGTTCACCGATCGGCTGGGGCCCCGGCGCATGCTGGTGATCTCGCTCACCGGGATCGCCGCGATCGCGGCAGTCCTGGCGCTCGTGGCGGCAACCGGAAGTCCTCCCTACCTCCTGATCGTCGCCCTCGCGTTCGTCCTTGGGATCGCCCAGGCCATCGGGACGCCGGCATCGGTCGCGATTGTCAGCGACCTGGTGCCGCCGCCGGCGCTGTCGAGCGCGGTGACGCTCAACTTCCTGCACATGAACGCTGCGCGCATCGTTGGTGGACTGATTGGCGGGACGCTCCTGGCGGCCACGTCGCCGGCCATCGGTTTCGCCGCGGTAGCGCTCCTCTCGGCTGGGCCGGCGCTGGCTTTGGGCCGCCTGCCGGTCGTCCAGCGCACGGCGGGAGAGGATCTGGACAGGCCGCGCTCGACCCTGATCGGGCCGCTGGTCGAAGCCTTTCGGTACGCCGTCGCGCATCCCACCCTGGGTGTCCTGATCGTGCTGGCGATCGCCCCCGGGACGATCGGTCTCGGCTACATCTTCGTCCTGCCGCTCGCCGCCGAGGAGCTGGGCATCGGCGCGGGCGGGCTCGGTGCCCTGTTGGTGGTCAGCGGCATCGGCGGGATGCTCGCGGGCCTTTCACTGGAGGCGGCGCATCGCCGCGTTGGACATGGGCGCGGGGTGATTGGTGGTCTAGCCGGCGCGGCGATCTCGATGGTGGCCTTCGGGCTGGCGCCGGGCGCCCCGTTGGCGATGCTGGCGCTGGTCGGCGTCGGTGGCAGCATCCTGACCTATGCCGCGTCCAGCGTCACGTTGATCCAGGCACTTGCCCCGCCGAGGCTTCGGGGCCGGATGGTGAGCCTGTTCGCGATGCTCTACTGGGGGATGATGCCGGTGGGCAGCCTGCTGACCGGGTTCGTCGCCGAGGCCACCACGGCGCGGACCACGGTGTTCCTGTGTGGCGTCGGCCTCGGCCTGACCGGCCTGGTCGCGTTCGTCGTTCGCCCGCATCTGGCAACGCTGGCGGTGGCTCGCGACGGGCGGACGCTGACGGGGAACCTGGTCGGCTCGGGCGCGGAACACGGCAGGGGAGGCGTCAGAAGTGGCTGATCCCCGGGCCTCGAGCGCCAGCGATCTCGGGCCAGGATCCCGGGTCGCGATCGTGACGGGCGCGGCGGGAGCGCTCGGAACGGCCATGTGCGAGCGCTTCGTGCGCGACGGCGTCCGGGTGGTGGTCGCCGACGTGATCCTCGAGCCGGCCGAGGCGCTCGCCCGACGGCTCGACCCGTCAGGGGACCGGGCACTCGCCGTTGTCGTGGATGTCACGTCGTACCCGTCGGTCGAGGCGATGGTCGCCGCCACCCTGGCCTGGGCCGGCCGGATCGACATTCTCGTCAACAACGCCGGGGTTTCGGAGGGAATGATCCCGACCTGGGAGCTGCCGCTCGACGCCTGGCAGCGGACGATTGACATCGACCTGACCGGAGTCTTCCATTGCTGCCGGGCGGTGGTGCCCGCCATGCTTGGGCTGGGCTGGGGTCGGATCGTCAACATCTCGTCGATCGCCGGCAAGGAGGGCAAGCACAACCCGGTCGCCTACGCTGCCGCAAAGGCCGGGGTGATCGGCCTGACCAAGGCGCTCGCCTTCGAGGTGGCCGAGCGAGGCATCCTGGTCAACGCGATCACCCCCGGCGCCATCTATACCCACAACTGGGCGGGCCTGACGGAGGCGGATCTTGACGGGGTTCGGCGACGTCACCCGGTCGGTCGCCTCGGTCGACCCGAGGAGGTCGCGGCGATGGTCGCCTGGCTGGCCTCGGACGAATGCTCGTTCTCCACCGGCGCCGTCTTCGACATCTCGGGCGGCCGCGCCCGCCCCAGATTAACAAAGTTAAGAAGCGGGGCGGGGGTGCGGGGGGGTGCCGGAAAGATGCCATATAACGGGGTGGAAGGGT
>JANNQZ010000088.1:0-1915 GCA_031401015.1 Chloroflexota bacterium
GTAGATGTAGCCGACGGTGATCGGACGATCGAACGTCAACCCCGTGCGCCCGTCGCGCAACTCCGTCTTGCCATTCTCGGGCAGGCCGGCCTCGGCCAGTTCCCGGCGAATGTCATGCTCCGTGGCGCCGTCGAAGACCGCCGTCGCCGCCTTGAGGCCCTTCGCATGAAGCGCCCATCCGAGGTGCGTCTCCAGGATCTGGCCGATGTTCATTCGGCTCGGCACCCCGAGCGGGTTGAGCAGGATATCCACCGGGGTTCCGTCGGGCAGGAATGGCATGTCCTCAGCCGGCAGGATCTTGGCGATGACCCCCTTGTTGCCGTGACGGCCGGCCATCTTGTCGCCGACGCTGATCTTGCGCTTCTGGGCCACGGACACCCGCACCAGGCGATTGACACCCGGCTGGAGATCGTCGTTGAGTTCGCGCCGAAACTCGCGGACCTCCACGACCTTGCCGCGCTCACCATGGGGCAGCCGCAGCGAGCTGTCCTTCACCTCGCGAGCCTTCTCGCCAAAGATCGCGCGCAGCAACCGCTCCTCGGCGGTCAGCTCGGTCTCGCCCTTGGGCGTGATCTTGCCGACCAGGATGTCACCGGGGCGAACCTCGGCGCCGATGTACACGATCCCTTCTTCATCGAGGTCCTTGAGCGATTCCTCGCCGACATTGGGGATGTCGCGGGTGATCTCCTCGGGCCCGAGCTTGGTGTCACGTGACTCCATCTCGTGCTTCTCGATATGAATGCTGGTGAACAGGTCGTCGCGCACGAGGCGATCGCTGATCACGATCGCGTCCTCGTAATTGCCACCTTCCCAGCTCATGAACGCGACCAGAACGTTTCGCCCGAGCGCCAGCTCACCTTGCTGGGTGGAGCTGGAATCGGCGATCGGCTGACCGTCGCCGACCCGCGCCCCGACGTCTACGATCGGGCGCTGGTTGATGCACGTTCCCTGGTTGCTGCGGACGAACTTGAGCAGCTTGTACTCGTCGAGTTCGCCCGCGTCGGTCTCGATGTGGATGCGTTCGGCGGTGACACTGGTGACCAGCCCGCCACGCCGCGCCACGAGCACCTGCCCGGAGTCCCGGGCGGCTCGATCCTCCATGCCGGTGCCGACGATGGGCGACTCCGGCTCCAGGAGCGGTACGGCCTGGCGCTGCATGTTGGAACCCATCAGCGCGCGGTTCGCGTCGTCGTGCTCGAGGAACGGAATCAGTGCAGTGGCCACCGAGACCACCTGCTTTGGCGAGACATCCATGTACTCGATCTGGCTGGCGCGGGCCTCGGGGAAGGTATCCCGGTAGCGCGACGGGATCCGTTCAGCGGTGAAGTGGCCCTCCGCGTCGAGCGGCGCGTTCGCCTGCGCGACGACGTGCTCCTCCTCCTCATCGGCCGGCATGTAGTGGATCTCATTGGTGACGACGGGCCGGATCGGGAAGGCGTTGGCCTTCTGCTTCTTGAGCTCCGCGGCTGCGGCAACGGTGAACGGCTCTCCGGCCTTGAGGACGATCTCGCCGCCCTTGGTGACGACATCCGCCCCGGCCAGAAATTGGCCAAGGTCGGCCTCGTCGTGGGCCACCGTGCGCTTGACCTTGCGGTAGGGCGTCTCAATGAAGCCGTAGCTGTTGATCCGCCCATACGTCGCCAGGGACCCGATCAGGCCGATGTTCGGACCTTCCGGGGTCTCGATCGGGCAGATCCGCCCGTAGTGGCTGTGATGGACGTCGCGGACGTCAAAGCCCGCACGTTCCCGGGACAGCCCACCCGGTCCGAGTGCTGACAGGCGCCGCTTGCTGGTGAGTTCGGCCAGGGGGTTGGTCTGATCCATGAACTGGCTGAGCTGGCTGCCGCCGAAGAATTCCTTCATCGCGGCCACGACCGGGCGGATGTTGATCAGCGCGTTCGGGGTGGCCTTGTCC
>JANNQZ010000089.1:0-1710 GCA_031401015.1 Chloroflexota bacterium
GTGTGACGATCCCGACCGCGAGGCCCGCCGGTCCCGTTTCCGGCAGTTTCTCTTCAGGCGGGCCTTGGTCAGATCCCCGAGGACCGATACCGCGAGAGCCGAGCGTGGATCGAACCGAATCTGACCCAGAGAATCCGGCAGTTCGTCACCTGCGGACACATCTGTCATAAGCGCCCGGACCAACGACCGCCTGAGTGTGATCTGCTGGTTCTTCGGGGCCGCTCGACCTGAGACGGGCCGCTCGACGTGCGGCGCGACGCACCTTCGGCGGATGCCCTCGCCCGCGACGTTCGCGGGCACCTCAGCTGGCAGCACTCTCACACCGTTGACCCGGAGGTCCTGGCCCACAGGTCCCTCTGGCGCTTCGCTCCGACCGCCTCGATGATGGCGGTGACCGTCGAGACGATGTGGCCGCGGCCAAGACGACGGCGATCCACGGATCGGATGGAGGTAGAGCATGCCCCGGCCATGTGCTGCACGCGACCCGTTCTGGGACATGGATGGCCGTGGCGTCCGACGCGAACGCAAGCGTGACCGGATGGTGGCTACCGCCGCTTTCCTGGCCGCCGTCGTGGCTGTGGTCCTGACCGCCTTCGTCTGGCTCAGCGAACTCGGTCCGATCCTGGAGTCGCTCGGCCTCGGCTGACCCTTCCCGGGCGTCCTGCCCGTCCCGCGATCCGTCCCGCGACGCCCGCCATCGCCTACCATCAACGCCTGACCACCCCGCCGCCGGGCTCGCCAGGAGGGACCGATGCGCACGCTCATCACAAACGGGACGATCGTGACCGCGGACGGCTCGTACGCCGCCGACATCCTCATCGACGGCGAGACGATCGCCAGCATCGGCCGGGACCCGGCCGGCGGCGGCGCCACGGCCGACGAGACGATCGATGCGACCGGCAAGTACGTCATCCCGGGCGGGATCGACGTCCACACCCACATGGAGCTGCCGTTCGGCGGCACCTTCGCCAAGGACACCTTCGAGACCGGCACGCGCGCGGCGGCGTTCGGCGGCACGACCAGCATCGTGGACTTCGCCGTCCAGGCCCGTGGGGCCTCGATGCGTGAAGGTCTGGATGTGTGGCACGCCAAGGCCGAGGGCAACGCGGTCACGGACTACGGCTTCCACATGATCATGAGCGACGTCAACGATGCGACGCTGGCGGAGATGGACCAGCTCGTGGCGGAGGGCGTCCCGGACTTCAAGCTGTTCACCGCCAACCCGGGCGTCTTCTACAGCGACGACGGGGCGATCTTCCGGGCGATGCAGCAGACCGCGAAGAACGGCGGGCTGATCATGATGCACGCCGAGAACGGGATCGCCATCGACGTGGTCGCGGCGCAGACGTTCGAGTTATTGCTTTCCGCTCCGGCCGCTAAAAGCCAACTCGATCCCGCACTTTCCTTGCGAGCAGCGACCGGTTGGATTTGGGCAGGCCGTCCCGAGCGCGCTCGCCGTTCCGCCGGCGGCGCCCGCCGCCGACGCGGCCACCGTGGCCGAGTCCGCGCCCTTCGCGGCCTGCGCCGCGCCGACGACACCCGAGGTCGCTCCGCCGACGCCGCCGATCACGTTCGCGACGTCGCCGGCGGCGACCCCGCCCTCTTCGGCCGGGGGCGCGCCGCCCGCATCGCCGCCCGCCGCCTGCGCGGCCGGAGCCGCCGCTTCGGGGGGGGCCTTGGCGACGCCCTTGGCGCCGCCGTCCCTGGAGC
>JANNQZ010000090.1:0-7224 GCA_031401015.1 Chloroflexota bacterium
CGTCGTCGATCGCCGTGAGACGGCCCGGGGCGTAGTGATCGCCTACGACCGCCGCTTCGCGTCGGAGCACTTCGCCCAGGCGGCCGCCGAGGTCCTCCTTGCGCGTGACATCCCGGTGGCGTTTGCCGTTCACGCGGTCCCGACCCAGATGAGTTCGTACGAAGTGGTCCAGCGCGGAGCGGCCGCCGGGATCGTGATCACGGCCAGCCACAACCCCTGGGTCGACAACGGGTTCAAGGTGAAGGCACCCAGCGGGGCCGCGGCCGGCGCCGACATCCTCGGCGTCATCGAGGCGCGTCTCGCTGCGAACGGGCACGCCGCGATCCTGCGCCGACCGTTCGCCGACGCAGAGGCGGCCGGGCTGGTCGAGTGGTTCGATCCCTACGAGGGATACGAGCAGTTCGTCCGGCGGACCGTCGATCTGGACGCATTGCGCGCCGCCGACGTCCACATCCTCGTCGACCCGATGTGGGGCGCCGGTAGTGGCTGGCTGTCACGTCTGCTGGCGGGCGGCCGCATCCGGGTCACGGAGATCCACCAGGAACGCAACCCCTGGTTCGGTGGCGTCAACCCGGAGCCGATCCGTCCGAACATCGATGAGGCGCTGAGCATCCTCGCCGCAGGCGGGTTCGATCTCGGGCTGCTCCTCGACGGTGACGCGGATCGTGCCGGAGCGGCCGACGAGCGTGGCACGTTCATCCACCAGCTCCAGGTCACGGGGTTGCTGATGTACTACCTGGCCGAGCATCGCGGCTGGCGCGACCCGGTCGTCGTCAGCGTCAACAACACCTCGATGGCAGCGCGGCTCGGTCAGCACTACGGGATCGCCACGCACGAGACGCCGGTCGGCTTCAAATTCATCGGCCCGCGAATGATCGAGACTGGGGCGATGATGGGCGCCGAGGAATCGGGAGGTTTCGGGTTCGGGATGCACCTCCCCGAGCGCGACGGCATCTACGCCGATCTGCTGCTGCTTGACCTGTTCCTGCGCGAGCGCACGGCCGGTCGCTGGCCTGTCTCACGCGCGATCGAACAGTTCCACGAAATCGCCGGCCCATCGTTCTACCGCCGGGTCGACGTCCACATCGACCGGCCGGTGTACGCCGAAACGAAACGGCGGCTCCTGGTCGACCTGCGCGCGCAGGCCCCGAGCGCGCTGGCGGGCGAGCCCGTGACGCGCAGCGCGCCGCTCGACACCGGTGACGGCTTCAAGTTCTGGGTGGCCGATGGTTCGTGGCTCCTAATTCGGGCGTCGGGTACGGAGCCGCTGGTCCGGATTTACACCGAAGCTACCTCGACGGCGACCCGCGACGGCATGCTGGTGGCCGGCGAGCAGTTGGTCCGCGGTACATGAACCCGGATCCTGCCGCACCCGGGCGCCGGGTCGACAAGCCGTGGGGCCACGAACTCATCTGGGCACACACGGACCGCTATGTCGGGAAGCTGCTCGTCATCGAGGCCGGCCAGCGGCTGAGCCTGCAGCGGCACCTGGTCAAGGACGAATCGATCCTGGTCTCGTCCGGTCGCCTGCGGCTGCATCTCGAAGATGACGGCGGGACGCTTCGCACCGAAGAGCTCGGCCCGGGGGACCACCGCCACGTGGCGACGGGTCGCGTCCATCGCTTCGAGGCCCTCGAGCGCTGCACCTTGATCGAAGTGTCGACCCCGGAACTCGACGACGTCATCCGCCTTGCAGACGATTTCGGTCGCGAAGGGACCACCGCCCCGTAGCTCCGATGGGCAACCCCAGGCTGACGAAATTCGGGGTGACCAGGCAGGCCGGCGGGTGTAGGCTAACGGCACGTGACCGCCACCAACCGGTCGTGGTGCTGACCGGAAGGCGGCCTCGCCAGTGCCCAGAGGGCCACGGAGGTAGCTGTACGATGCATAGCTCCCTGATCGGCAAGGTCGAGAAGGCCAATCGGTACGCGCGCGAACTCGATCGGATCACGATCGACCGTCTCTCGCTCACGTTCCGTGGCGACAACGACACACACCGTGTCGACCTCGACGCCGGCCAGTGGCAATGCAACTGCCACTACTTCACCAGTTGGGGATCCTGTGCCCACCTCCTGGCGCTCCAGAAGGTTCTCGGCGTGATGCTGCCCGAGGAGGCCCAGGTCAGCATCTTCTCTGCTGCGCCGGTTCCCGCCTGACCTCGACCGCGCCGCCCAGCGTCGCCCGCCCCTCCCCGCGACGGTTGGCGGCGCCCCGTCCGCGTCCAGTCCTGCTCGTCAACCGACGTCGATCATCCAGTAGTAGAGGGCGTCTCCAAGGTCGCTCGCGAAGCGGACCTTGACCTGGACGGACCACTCGCCGGACGGCGGCGCGTCGAACAGCACGGGCCATCCGGAGCCTTCGGCCAGCGCCAACGCCCCGATCCCGTCTCGACTGCCGGGAATGACACGGCGTACGCTCCATTCGGCGATTTCCACTGGATCTGCCAGGGTCAGGGCGAATCGCTCGCCTGAGACCGCGTGAATGGAACTCCCGTGCAACCACGGAGCGCCCGAGCCGCCGTTCGCCCAGGTAAACGTTCCGAGCTGGCCGACGACCGGGTCTCCGCCCTCGACCGCAATGGTTGCGGCCGGCGGTTCAGCCATGGCCGGTTCCGCCGTGGGTGGTTCCGCTGTGGGTGACTTGGCCGGCGAAGGCCCGAGCGAGGCGACGGGGCGGGTCGCGATCGCCGAGGCCTCTGCCGTCGCTGTGGGTTGCGTGTCGCTGGCAGATGCGGGCGGGTCGGTTGCGGCGGGACTCCCGCCGGCTCGGCTGCACCCGGCGACGACCACGCTCAGTGACAGGATCGCGCCCCCGAGCATTCGAGAGGATCGATTGGCCTTCACGCCGAATTCCTTTCCGTGAGAATGGCGCGGGACCCATCTGGATCCCGCGCCTGATGCTGCCGTTATGGGCTGACAGCCACGACGACCGTGGCCGACGTTGCAGCCAGCAGGCCTTCATCCGGCGGTCGGGCGAAGAGGGCCCGGAACTCTGTCCGCGCCTGGAGGCCGAGCGACATGGCGTACGTCCCCGAGGTGGCGCCCTTGGCCATCGTGCCGACCGTCGTCCACGCCGTCGTCCCGGCCGGGCGCCGCTGGAGCGTCACCGTCCGCAATGCCACCGGATTGAGGGCCAGGCGCACGTAGCTGGCGACGTCGGCAACCTTGAGGGTTGCCGTCAAGGTCGTCGTCCCGCCACTGGCAATGGCGGTCGGGCTGGCCTCGAGCGCCAGGGTGGTCGACAAGGACAGGCAGGTCGAGTACTTCGCCCCCCAGCCCTGCATGTCGTACTGCAGCTGCAGGCTGGCCACATCGCATCGGCCGAATGCATGGGCGTTCCAGCCGGCATTCGGCTTGGCCCGCGAAAGCTCCTGGACGACGGCATCGGTGTAGTCAGCGTTGCCAGCAAGGTTGGCATGATGGTTGAGGATCTCGACGTGGACGAACTCATCGAGGATGACGTTCTCAACGTCGTAGCAGCCATCGGGCCATGCCGCATACGCCTGGCACCAGCGCAACGAGCCCCAGTCGAACCGGTGACCCTGCTCGCGCATCCAGATCGTAAAGCCCGTCGGGGCATTGCGGGTGAAGCAGGCGAGGCCCTGGACGCCGCAGGCGGCGAGCGTGCCGTATCCGATCAGGTTGGGTGTTCCGGCCGAGTACCCGAACGTGGCCGCCTGTGAGTTTCGAGTCAGCGTCACCGCGGCGGCGGCGGCGACGATCGGCACCTGATAGGCAAGCGGCGGCACCGAGCCGGATCGCCAGCTGAACGGCAGCGCCTGGCCCTGGTTGAACCGCCCGCCCGACAGGATCGGGTCCGGCCCATGGGCGGCAACGCCGGCCGCCGCCGCCAATAGGGCCACGACTACCGCGATGATGCTGGTCACCGTGGCGACATGCTGCATCGGAGTCTTCATGGAACGCCAGCTCCAGCTGTTCATCGCACGACCTCGTCGAGTGGGACGGTGATGCCGTCAGGAACGTGGCGGAGCTTGGTCTGCGCGTTGGGTCCGTCTGCCGGCAGGCGCCCGCCGGGACCGAGTGCGACCCAGCCGGGCGGCACCCGCGTTGACGAACCGGCGGCGTTCGGCGTGGCAACCAGGCGGGCGCCATCGGGCATCCGGCCGAGGTCGCTGATGAACGACCCGTCCAGCGCGATCGCGCGCAGCGCCACGCCAGAATCGGTCAGGACCTCGTGGACGACCCGCGGTCCATCCGCGGTCGGGATGACCACGGCGACTGCCCCAGCCTCCGCCAGGATCCGTCGAGCGCCGGTCGGCAGGTCCACGGCAAGGATGGGGCAGGGGAATCCGGGGCAGGCGGCGTAGGTCGCGAGCAGAGCGCCGTCGAGGCCGATCATCGCGCCGAGGTCGGGCTCGGCCAGAACAAGCGGCGGCCCGCCGGCCGGATCGATGACCCGGGTCCGGCACGCCACCTCGCCGCACGATTGCACGGCCAGGACCCGACCGGACACGTCCCACGCAAACTCGGTTGTCCAGGTCCGGCCGAAACGACTGTCTGCGTCCAATGGTTCGAGGACGAGGACGGCTGGCAACGACCCGTCAAGCGGCCTAGCCCAGATCCCGAGATCTGCGCGCGTCGCTCGGTCGACCCGCAGTTCATAGATCGTCGCACGGGCCAAATCGATCGTCGCTCGTCGCACAACGTCGGCCACCTCGGCCACCGCCCACGAGCACTCCCGGGCGACGTCCACGGCTTCGAGCCGCGACACCACCCCGTCATCGGCGCCGATGAGCACGATTCGGCCGAATGGGCCGGCGGCGAATGACTCGGGTGGCAGGTCCATCACCCCGCTCGATCGGTTGCCGTCCATGCCCAGGGCGAGGCGCTGGCCCTCGAGCGCACCGGTCCGGTCGAGACTGGCGTCCACGCGGAACCAGGCCTCCTGGTGGAGGTCGTCGAGGCCGGCCGGCCCCTGGGCGCGCGCGGCCGCGGCCGGGCCGCCAGATTCGATTCCACATGCGCGCGACACCCATGGATGCGGCCCGGCGCCCAGTGTCGTGCTCGCGACCGACCCGACCGCCAGGGCGGCGATCACCCCCGGTCCTATCCAACGCAGCCATCCTGGCTCCAACACGGTTTCACTCCTCCGGCGGGACTGTCCATGGCGGGAGGAGGCGAGGTGACGATCTTCGCCAGCGACCCTCACCTGCGGCTTATCGGCGCCTTCATCCGGGATGACCAGGCAACGTCGACCGGACGCGGGCCGCCCTGTGCTACGCTCCCCGACGACAAACTTCTGTCACGCCGCGTGGTCGCGAAGCCGGTGTAATCCCGGCACAGTCCCGCTACGGTGAGCGCCCCTTTTCAGGGACGCGAGTCCGGTCGCCGACCGCACGGTGCATGCTCGAACCTTCGAGAGAAAGGTAGGCAGGACCGTGCGACCCCCCCGGCTGACGCCCCTCGCTCGACGCCACCGAAGCGAGGGGTTTGCGATTCGTTCGCCCGTCTCGCTCCACGCGGTTCACCGCAGAGAACCCTCGTCCCGCTCTCGACCCGCGACCCTGGCTGTCATCGCCACCCTGGTACTGGCCGCGTGCGCGGGTGTCGGTGCCTCGATTCCGCCGGCGAGCACGCCGATCGCCGCCACGCCTACCGCTTCCCTCTCCCTGACGCCCACTCTCGCCCCGAGCGCGGAACCAACCACCGAGCCGACTCCGGCCCGGGCCTTCCCGATCACCCTGACCGATGACGAAGGCACCATCGTTGAGGTCGCCTCGGAACCACAGCGAATTGTTTCGCTCACCCCTGCGACCACGGAAATCCTGTTCGCTCTCGGCGCGGGGTCACGCGTCGTGGCCACCACGGATTTCGATGACTATCCGCCCGAGGCCGTTGCGCTCCCCGATGTCGCCAGTTACACGGCCGTCGACATCGAAGCGATCGTCGGCCTTGAGGCGGACCTGGTCATCGCAGGCGGCAATTTCTTCAACCCGCCCGAGGCCATCGCCCGGCTTCGATCATTGGGCATCCCGGTTCTCGTCGTATACGCTCCGGACCTGGCCGCCGTCCTCGACGATATCGAGTTGATCGGGGCGGCCGTCGGGCTCAGCGAAGCCTCCCTGGCGATGACCACGACGATGCAGGCCGGGTTCGATGATGTTGCGACGGCGACGGTCACACTGATCCGACCGCGAACCTTCTACGAGCTCGATGCCACCGCGGCGATCTACACGGCCGCGGACGGCTCGTTCATCGAGGAGATGGTCGAACTCGCCGGCGGCGATCCGATCACGACCGGCAGCACGACGGACTTCGCGATCTCGATCGAGAAGCTGATCGCTGCCGACCCCGAGCTGATCCTGCTCGGCGACGCCGCGTATGGCGTCACGGCCGAACAGGTCGCCGCGCGAGCCGGCTGGAACGTGATGAGCGCGGTCAAGTCCGGGGCGATCCGAGCCGTCAACGACCTGATCGTGACCCGCCCCGGGCCGCGTCTCGTCCAGGGCCTGCGCGAGCTGGCGCTGGCGATCCATCCGGACCTCGTGCTGCCGCCCGCGGCCCCGATCCCCGCGGTGCCCTGAACACGGCGATGGCATCCCGCGGCGAAGCCCTGCCGAGATCCGGAGTCCGTGTCGGCCCGTCTCGTGGGATCGGTGATCGGCCCTCCGCCCTGATCGGGCTCGGGTTCGTCGCGCTCGCGGTCGCCCTCGTCGCCGGTGTCGGCTTCGGCTCCGTCGCGGTCGCTCCCGGCGACACGGTCGCGATCCTGGCGCATCGGCTTCTTGGGCTGGACCTGGCCCGCACCTGGTCAGAGGCAGCTGAGACGATCGTGATGGAGTTGCGCCTGCCCCGTGTGCTCACGTCGATGCTGGTTGGCTGTGCGCTGGCCGTCGCTGGCGCCACATACCAGGGCCTGCTCAGAAACCCGCTCGCCGACCCGTATGTCCTTGGGACCGCGTCGGGCGCCGCGCTCGGGGCGGCCATCGCGGTGAACATCCCGGTCCGATTCGTGGTGCTCGAATTCGGGCTGCACCACGGGCTCGCGTTCCTCGGCGCGCTGGCCTCGATCTACACCGTCTACCGCCTGTCTCGTGTCACCGGACTCGCGCCACTCACCAGTCTCCTGCTGACCGGGTACGCGGTCGGCTCGCTGCTCGCGGCGGGACTGGCGATGGCGATGTACCTGTCCGGGGCGGCGCTTCGGCAGATCTTCATCTACCTGCTCGGCAGCTTCGATGCCGCGACGTGGGCGCGACTCGCC
>JANNQZ010000091.1:0-3767 GCA_031401015.1 Chloroflexota bacterium
CATCGAGGTATCGCCAGCGCCCGGCGACTTCGCCCCGGTAGCCCGGACCCGCCGGCTCCACCGGCCAGACAGTCCCGAGGCGTTCGATCACCTCGCTGGCCGGCACGACCTCGTCCAGACGCCAGCCGTTGGAGTGCCCCACATCCATGTACTCGATGAAGCGCAGGATCACGCCGGTGTCGCGCGCCCAGGCGGCCATCGGGATCACGCTCGCTTCATTGATCCCGCGGCGCACGACCATGTTCACCTTGATCGGTGCGAGGCCCGCCTCCGCGGCCGCAGCAATCCCGTCGAGCACCCGCGAGACCGGGAACTCGATCCCGTTCATCGCCCCGAACACCTCGTCATCGAGCGAATCCAGGCTGACCGTGACGCGGCGCAGACCCGCGGCCGCGAGGGGACCGGCCAGCGCCCGGAGCGCGGACCCATTCGTGGTCAGCGTCAGATCAAGTTCGCCGGCGTCGGGCCGGCGAATGGCCGCAAGCATGGCAATCAGGTCCGGCAGCGCACGTCGGACGAGGGGCTCACCGCCGGTGATCCGCAGCTTCTCGACGCCGAGGCGCACGAACACCCGGGCCAGCCGGGTGATCTCCTCGAAGGTGAGGACCTGATCGTGCGGCAGGAACTGGAAATCGGGCCCAAAGATCTCCCGGGGCATGCAGTAGGTGCACCGGAAGTTGCAGCGATCCGTCACCGAGATCCGCAGGTCCCGCATCGCCCGGCCGAGCGTATCGGTCAGCCCGGGGCGGCCATCGAATCCGTTCGCGGGGATCTCCACGACGCCATGGTACCGGCATCCCTGCGAAGCAACGCTGGAACGCCCCCTCCAGCCGGGGCGGTACCTCCGGCCCGGGTCGCTGGTACCACTAGCCAACTGCACCGGACCCCCCGCCGCTGACACGATGCCGGCACGTCAAATGGATCGCGGATCGACCGATCCGAGCGTCCCAACCGAGGCTCTCGCCCATGGCAACCGAAACCCGACCCGGCCTCCGGCTTCCCTGGAGTGGCGGCGCGACCAAGACCCCAGACAATGTCGTGCTGGAAGAGACGGAGCAGGTCGACATGATCGAGACCCCCGCGCTCCCGGAAGCCTCCGACACCTCCGACACCTCCGACACCGACGAGCACGCGGACGTCGATCTCCCGCCCACCCGGCGCGCGACCAAGTTCATGGCCGACCTGAGTCGAGCCATGCAGGCCGCCGCCCAGACGGCCCGGGCCGAGACGATGGTCCGCTTCGAGGCGGACGCGAAGACGGTTGTCGACGAGATCCAGGTCCGGGCCACCGCTGATGCCACGGATCTGCGTCGTCGGGCGGACAACGACGTGGCGGCGATCCGCGAGTGGTCGAAGGCAGAGATTGCCCGCATCCGCGAAGAGGCCGAGGCACGGATCACGGCGCGCAAGACCGGGCTGGACCGCGAGATCGAGCAGCACGGCGCGGCTGTCGGGGCTCGTGTCCAGCTGGTCGCGGCCAAGGTCGCCGAGTTCGACCAGCTGATGAACGAGTTCTTCGAGCGGTTGAACGCCGAAGCGGACCCCACCCGGATCGCGACCATGGCCGAGACCATGCCCGATCCACCCAATCTCTCGGAGCAGATTGCCGCGGTCGTCGTGGAGCCGGAGGCCGCGACCGCCGAGACCCCGGAACCCGCGGAGACTCTGGAGGCCCTCGGGAGCGCGGAGGCCCTCGCCGACGAGGAAACGCCCGACGAGGTAGACGCTGCGGACCTCAACCCGACTGGCACCGAGTGGGAGCAACCTGCCGCGATCGACTTCGCCGCGGCGGAAGCCGAAGCGGCGTCGCTCAGCGGGGACCCCGACGACGAGTTGCCCACTGACGAGCCGGAGTCGATCGACAGTGGGGCCCGTATCGCTGTGCCGGAGCTCATTGGTGAGGCGGAAACGGCCCGTGCGTTGGGGACGTCGCAAGTGATCGTCGCGGGCCTGGTCAGCGTCGCCAACATCGCCAACTTCAAGCGCAATCTGGCCCGAACCTCGGGGGTCTCGACCATTACCGTGGCATCCGGCCCGGACGGTGAATTCGTGTTCACGGTCGGCCACCAGCTCGGATCGGCGCTGTCGATGTCGGTCCTGCGCATGCATGGCTTCGATATCTCCATTACCGCCGAGTCGGCCGATTCGATCCACGTGACCGCGCAGGACCGCGACGACACCGACTGACGTCCCCAAGTCATCGCCCGAGGAGACCATTCGTGGCCCGATCCGCCATTGTCGTCGCCCTCCCTACCGGAGAATCTGAGCCGGTCTGCGCCGAGCTGTCCGCTGCGGGCTTTGACGTTGTCTCGGTGGACGCGCCGATCCAGCTCGGATCCGTGCTGGACTCGCGGCGCGATATCGCCCTGGTCATTCTCGATGGGGACCTGGACCCCGACGAGTCCACCGCCTTTGCGCAGGCAATGCTGGGGAGTGTCCAGCCCGTCGGGGCACTGATCGTCCTGTCGGTCGCCTCGCTCGAGCGCGTCGCCGGGCTCGATGGCGCGGGCGACGCCGAGTACCTGGTCCGGCCCTATTCGGCCGAATCCATCCGCTGGCGCGCCGAGGCCATGTGCATCCGGCGTGAGACGACCGATGACGGGAGTGGACCCGTTCTCACGGCTGGTCCGGCCGGTCAGGACGCCTGGAGTCGCCGAGCGACGGTGATCGCGATCTTCAACCCGAAGGGCGGCGTCGGCAAGACGACGGTCGCCACCAACCTGGCGTCATCGCTCCAGGCCCGCAAGGGCAAGTCCGTCCTCCTGATCGATGCCGACACGGTGACCGGGCACGTCACCACCTCCTTCGCGATCGAGGCGGTCCGCACCGTTGCCGACAGCTGGCGCGACGAGGCCGACGGCGGGGCGCCCGAAAGCCTGGTGGAATTGGCGTCGCTCCATGGCTCCGGCCTCCGCGTCGTGGCGCTCACCGACTCCCCGATCAACACGGAGATCCTCGGCCCCGAACGGGTCTCCGATGCGCTCCGGATCGCCCGTCGCGCCTTCGACATCATCGTCGTCGATCTCCATCCGTCGTACAGCATGCTCAACCAGGCGATCTTCGACGAGGCCGATCGAATCATCGTCCCGGTCACCCCGGACGTGCCGGCCCTGCGCGCAGCCGTCCAGTTCCTCGACGTGGCGCATGCGCTCGGGTGTCGTGACCGACTGTCCATGGTCGTCAACCGGGCCAACAGCGGCGTGTCGGTGGCCGACGTCGAGCGGACCGTCGGGATGAGCGCCTTCTCCCTCATCCGGTCCGCCGGGCTGCTCTTCGTCCGGGCGGCCAACGATGGCCGGACGGTGATCGAGATGTTCCCGCGCGAGAAAATCACGGCCGACTTTGACACGCTGGCCGACCGGGTCCTGGGGACGGCCCGCCCCGAGGTCCGCAGTCGGACAGGATTCCGGTTTGGGTCCCGGGTCAAGGAGCCCGCAGGGGCGTAAATCCCCAGGGTACCTTCGGCGCTACCGCGTCCTGTCGGTCCACTGGGCGCCGCCTAGCGATCCCCCGGGCAACTTCTCGTAGCGCTCGCCGGTCCGGGCATCGACCTGCTCCACGCCACGAAGGTAGGCGCGATTCACCAGGATCACGGTCGCGTCGGGCGGGCTGATCGGGCTGATCGGCCGACCGGCCATCGTGGCCGTCGCATTCACGACGGGTACGAACAGCTCCTTGGCGCGTTCAAGTAGTTGAAGCGGCTCGTAGCCTGGGTAGAGATGCACGGTGCCGACCACCCGATACGGCGGCGCCTCGAGGCTGACCTC
>JANNQZ010000092.1:0-1636 GCA_031401015.1 Chloroflexota bacterium
CCCGGGTCAACGCCCAGGGGATTTGAGGCGGAGGGAGGCGTCGTCGTCGCCGCTACAAGGAACTTCCCGTAGACAGAACATCTGGTCCAATATGGACACCCACCTATACTGGCGGCGCCGTGGCAGCCTCGATCCGAACACCCCGGAACTCGCGCTCCGGCGCGAATCCTGCGGAGCGCGACGATGCGTTGGACGTCGGGCGGGATGACGACGGCCGCGCCACGGCAGAGATGAGCCCGCTCAATCGATTCTCGCCGGCCGTCCGCGACTGGTTCGTCTCCAGCTTCGAGGCGCCGACGCCAGCCCAGGCGCAGGGCTGGGTTGCCATCAGCGAGGGCCACCACACGCTGATCCATGCCCCGACTGGGAGCGGCAAGACCCTGGCCGCCTTCCTTTGGTGCCTCGATCGGCTGGCCCGCGATCCCACCTCGCCGCCAACGCGTGGGACCCTTGGCCAGGTCCGCGTCTTGTACATCTCGCCGCTCAAGGCGCTGACCTACGACATCGAGCGCAACCTCAAGGCGCCGCTGATCGGGATCGGACTGGCTGCGCAGCGCCTGGGCGACCTTGCCCCACAGATAACGGTCGCCACCCGGACCGGCGACACCCCCGGCCGACGACCGACGCCGGATCGCGCGCCATCCCCCGGACATCCTGATCACCACGCCGGAATCGCTCTACCTGATGCTGACCAGCGGCGCGCGTGAGGTGCTCCGCCACGTTGAGCACGTGATCATCGACGAGGTCCACGCGATCGCCGGCACCAAGCGGGGCGCCCACCTGGCCCTCAGCCTGGAACGACTGGAGCGCCTCCAGGCGCCGGCTGCCGCCGCCACGCCGAGTGCCGCCGCCACGCCGCCCCAGCGGATCGGTCTCAGCGCGACCCAGCGACCCCTCGACGCCATCGGTCGGTTCATGGCCGGCATCGGCCCAGGGCGCGGCGTCCGGATCGTGGACGCTGGCGCCCGAAAGCCCCTCGAGCTCCAGGTCATCGTGCCGGTCGACGACATGGCCGCGCTGGGCCAGACCCTCCCGCCCGATGACCAGCCCGACGGCCGGCCGATCGGCCGCGAGGCACGCACCAGCATCTGGCCGGCCATCCATCCGGAAATCCTCAAGCTCATTCGCGAGCACCGCAGCACGATCGTCTTCGTCAACAGCCGCCGCCTTGCCGAGCGTCTCGCCCAGCGGCTCAACGAGTTGGCCGGCGAGGAACTCGTGCGGGCCCACCACGGCAGCATCGCCCGCGAGCAACGGACCGAAATCGAGGAGGAGCTGAAATCCGGGCGACTCCCCGCGCTGGTCGCCACCAGCTCGCTTGAACTCGGGATCGACATGGGCGCTGTCGATCTCGTTATCCAGGTCGAGAGCCCCACGAGCGTGGCGCGCGGGCTGCAGCGAGTCGGTCGGGCCGGCCACCAGGTAGGCGCTCCCAGCAAGGGCGTGATCTTCCCCAAGTACCGGGGCGACCTGCTCGAATGTGCCGTGGTCACCCGGCGGATGCACGAAGGCGCCATCGAGACCACCCAGATCCCGCGCAACCCGCTCGACGTACTCGCCCAGCAGGTGGTGGCGATGACGGTGATGGACGCCTGGACCGTAGACGACCTGCTCACCACGGTGACAAGGGCCGCCC
>JANNQZ010000093.1:0-5996 GCA_031401015.1 Chloroflexota bacterium
CTTCGGCGAGTTCGGCGAGTTCCTCGGCGCCGATGAGGTCAGTACCTGGGCCGGACATGATCAATGGCCTCCTTGCGCGCAAACGATTGCACAAGATGGTAGCATCGGCCCAGTGGTGGCGTCAATGGAGCCGCCCTTTGCTCGCAGCCCCCCGCAGGAAGGGCGCGATCCGTGCGTCTCGGAGGTTCAGCAGATGAAGGCACTCGTCTACTCGGGTCCGAATGACGCCGCCGTCCTGGAGGTCGACTCGCCGGCGATCGGCGCGGACGACGTTCTGATCCGCCCGCATACCGTCGGGATCTGTCACTCCGACTTCGAACTCCTCGAGGGGCGCTACATCATTCCCTTCACCTACCCGATCATCCCCGGGCACGAGTGGGCCGGAGACATCGTTGAGGTCGGATCGGCCGTCTCCGGTCTCCGACCCGGCGATCGAGTCGTCGGCGAGTGCGCCGTGGGACCCGGCGGTCGCGATCACTTCGGATTCAACATCAGCGGCGCCGCGGCGGAGCTATTCAAGGCAAAGGCGGAGTGGCTCCACAGGATCCCGGAGTCAATGACCTACACGCAGGCCGCACTGGTGGAGCCCTTCAGCGTTGCGTACAAGGCGGTGACCTGTCTCGGCGGCGTGGACCCGAGCGATACCGTCGCGGTGCTGGGAGGCGGTCCGATCGGGCTCCTATCCCTGCTCGCGGTCTCGGCCAACAACGCCCGGGTGGTCGTCATCGAACCGCAGTCTCGACGTCGCGACATGGCCCGAGAGCTCGGCGCGTCGGCGACCCTCGATCCGACCTCGGGTGCTTTCCGCGATGGCGTCGCCGACCTGACGCACGGCCGCGGCTTCGACGCCGTCATCGAGGCGGCCGGAGCGCCGTCCGCCATGGCGCTCGCGCTCGAGATCGCGGCACATTCGGGGCGCATTGCCTACGCGGGCATCAACGTCGGCTCGACGGTGTCGGCGCCGCTTGGCCTGATCCAGTCGAAGGCGCTCCGGCTGCGAGGGCTGATCGGTTCCGTCGGCGTCTGGCCGCAGACGATCCGCTTTATCGCGAGCGGCGGCGTCGATCCGTCACGAATCGTGACCGCCACCATCCCGCTGAGCCGTGCCGATGAGGCTCTGGCGGCGGCCCGGGACACGGGCCGCAACATCAAGGTCCACATTCGAATGTCGCCCTCCGCTTGACCATCATCCTGCCCCGGCGGTACCCTGAGCAATCGATTTCGGACAGCGCACGGCGGTAGCGAGATGCGCACTGCGAAAACTCGAACGACGATCACCGATGTGGCGACCGAAGCCGGGGTGCACCCGTCCACGGTGTCACGCGTCCTGAACGACCACGCCACGGCGAGCGCCAAGTGGGGCGCCTTCGCACCGGAGACGCGGCAACGTGTCCTGGCCGCTGCCGACCGCCTTGGCTACCGGCCCTCGGCCATCGCCCGCAGCCTTCGCCTGCAGCGGACGCTGACGCTCGGAATGCTGGTCCCGGACATCAGGAACCCGTTCTTCTCGTCAATCATCAAGGGCGCCGAGGACGCAGCCCTCGAGCGGGGCTACAACATCATCCTGTGCAACTCGAATGACGAACCGCAACGCGAGGCGACCTACTTGCGCGTCCTCCGCGAGCGACAGGTCGACGGACTGCTCATCGCGTCCTCGCAGATGGCCGACGATACGATCGCCGGGTTGCGCGAGGAGGCTTTCCCGTTCGTCCTGCTCAATCGAGCGACCCGCAGCACCGAAGACCTCGCCGTCGTCGTCGACAACCACGCCGCGGCCGTCGAGGTCGTCGGCCATTTGGCCGCTCTTGGCCACCGCAGGGTCGGCCACATCGCCGGCCCACAGAACACGACGACGGGCGTCGACCGGCGCGAGGGGTACCGAGCCGGGGTCCTCGCGTACGGTTTGGACGACGAGCCTCAGCTCGTGATCGAGGCCGATGCGTTCTCCGAAGAGGCCGGCCAGCAGGCGCTCCGGATCATGCTCGCCGGGCCTGCCCGGCCGACGGCCGTCTTCGCCGCCAACGACCTGATCGCTATCGGCATGCTCCAGCGACTCCGCGAGATCGGCGCTCATGTCCCGGGCGACCTGTCGATCGTCGGCTTCAACGACATCCCGTTGGCCGGCTTGCTCGAGCCCGCGCTCACGACGGTGCGCGTACCCCAGCTGGCGATGGGGGTCGCGGGCGCTCATCTGCTGATCGATCGCCTGGAGGGGCGGCCGATTGCCGAGGTCCGTCTGACCATGCCCACGGAGCTCGTCCTCCGGGCGTCCACGGCCGCACCAATGACGGATTGAGGTTGTCCCCATGACCATCGGAGCCCAGCCATGACACGTGTCGTCGATCTGACCCAGCCGTGGGGCGATCGGATGCCCACCTGGCCGCAGTTCGCCTCGATCGAGGTCACCGACATCACGACGCATCACCGGGACCGCAAGAGCACGATGCTCGTGAAGACGAACATGCATACCGGGACGCACATCGACGCGCCGAGCCACTACTGCGAGACCGGCCGCGACCTCGGGAGCATCGAGCTGAGTGAGCTCTACGGGACGGGTCTGGTGATCGACCTCCGGCCGATCACCAGACCCTGGAGCCGGTACAGCCTGTCCGACGTCGAGGCACACCTCCCGCCGGGCGAGTCCATCCGCGAGGGCGACATCGTCGTCCTCTTTACCGGCTGGGACCGGTACAACTGGACCAAGCCTACGCGCGATGACGTGACCTACTTCGACCGTCATCCGGGTCCGCAGCCCGAGGTCATCGACTTTCTCATCGGCAAGCGGATCAAGTGGATCGGCGCGGATCTCGCCTCGATCGACCACTCGCTGCACACGCGCGTCCGCCACATGCGACCCGATCTCGTCGCCGAGTACGAGACGATGACCGGCCGGCCTATCGAAGAGACGCTGCCGGCGAAGGATTTCGAATACATCCACTACGCGACCGCGCGGAACGACATCTCGATGCTGGAGAACCTCGGCGGAGAGCTCGCCGAGGTCGCCGGCCGACGCGTGGACATGGGCGCCTTCCCGTGGCGCTGGCAGGGAGGCGAGGGCTGCATCTGCCGCGTTGCCGCCTTTGTGGCGGAGTAGGGCAACGGAGCGTATGTCGTCGCAAGGGCCTCGTCCTTGCGAAACGAAATTGGGTAGACGCTGCCAGCGGGGGCGTGCTACCGTCTGCGCAATCGAATGCATGAGCCACGGATGACTCTTCGCGACAGGGAGGGCGGCGGTGCCAGGTCTGGGCTCGCTGGGATGAGCGGGGATCGTGCTGTCCCCGCGATCGAGCTCATCGACGTAACCAAGCGCTACGGCGAGGCCATCGCCCTCGATGGCGTCTCGCTTCAGATCGAAGCTGGCGAGTTCTTCTGCCTGCTCGGTCCATCCGGATGCGGCAAGACGACGACACTCAACCTGATTGGCGGGTTTGTCCCGCTCACCTCGGGAGAGCTGCGGATCGAGGGTCGCCGGGTCAACGACCTGCCGCCCCATCAGCGCAACGTCAATACCGTGTTCCAGAACTACGCGCTGTTCCCGCACATGACGGTCGCCCAGAATGTCGCCTTCGGCCTCCGCATGGAGAGCCTGCCCCGCCCCGAGATCGATCGGCGCGTGGGCGAGTATCTCGAGCTCGTCGACCTTTCGGGATACGGGGATCGCTATCCGGGGCAACTGTCGGGCGGCCAGGCGCAGCGTGTCGCGCTCGCCCGCGCCCTGTGCAAGCGACCGGCGGTGCTGCTGCTCGACGAGCCGCTCGGGGCGCTCGATCTCAAGCTGCGCAAGCAGATGCAGGTCGAGCTGGCGCGTATCCATCGCCAGGTCGGCACGACGTTCGTGTTCGTCACCCACGACCAGGAAGAGGCCCTGTCCATGTCGACCCGGATTGCGGTCATGGCCGGCGGTCGAGTCCGACAGGTCGGGACGCCCCGCGAGATCTACCTCCGACCGCTCGACCGGTTCGTCGCCGACTTCATCGGCGAGTCGAACTTCCTCGACGGCGAACTGCTGAACGGCAGTGACGGACCGGCCTTCCGCCTGCGCGACGGAACCGTGCTGCCGACCCTCACAGGGAGCACGGCTGCGACCCCGAACGGCCGTGTCGCCCTGATGGTTCGACCCGAATCAGTCGCGGTCAGCCTGATCGCGGATCACGGATCATCGCCGGCGGCCGTCATCGCCGGCCGGACCACCAACGTCGCATTCATGGGAAACCATACGAGGATCACGGTCCAAACCGACGCCGGGGTCCTCGTGGCGATACGGTTCCACGAGTCGGACGAGCGGACTGCCGAGGAGGAGATGGTCGATCGAGAAGTGCACCTGTCGTGGGATCCCCGCAAGTCGACCGTCGTCGCCGCCGGCGACGAACCTGAACCGGACCAGGAAACAGCAGGAGGGTGAAGGAATGACCGTATTGGATCAGGCCTACACGCGTCGCAGGTTCTTGCAGCTAACGGGAGCCGTCGGGGCCGTTGTCGGGCTCGGTGGTGTCGTATCCGCGTGCGGCGGGATCGGGTCGCAGGGTGGCACGTTCAACTGGATGACCTGGGGCGACCACTACATCGACACGCAGCTCAAGGCCATCGAGACATCGGACAAGATCATCGCCAACATCAGCGAGCTGTCCGGTAACGCCGAGGGTTTCGCCAAGCTCAAGGAGGTCAAGGGTCAGCTCGACATGATCTCCGGAGACGCTCTGTGGGTGCCCGACGCCTACTTCAAGGACGGACTCATCGAGGCATTCGACATCAACGAGATCAAGATCTCGTCGGAGCTCTACTCGTTCGCCAGGGAGTTCCCGATCTGGACGAAGCCCGAAGGCTACCTTGGCTACCCGTTCGGCTGGTCGCCAATCAGCATCTACTACAACCCGAAGTTCGTCGACCCTGCCCCGGACTCGTGGCAAGTGCTCCTCGACCCGAAATACAAGGGTCGCCTGGTGATCGAGAACCAGCCCGAGGAGATCGTCGCCTACATGGGCAAGGCGGCGGGTTTTGACGACTGCTACAACATGACTGACGACCAGCTCGCCACGGTCAAGGGATACCTCGAGCAGCTCAAGCCCAATGTCCTGAAATTTGCGCAGCAGGCGACGGACAGCGTCAACGCGATGATCAGCGAGGAGGCGTATCTGATCACCGGGAACTTCGGCAACGAGGACCGGGTCAAGGACGGCGGCGGCCCGGAGATCAGGGGCTTTATCCCGAAGGAGGGGACGGTCGGCTGGATGGACGCCGAGATGATCGTCAAGGGCGGCGCCAACACTTCGCTGCTGATGCCCTACCTGGAGAAGGCCAACACGGCCGAGAACATCGCCGCCAACTTCATCACCCACGGTCGGCCGCTGTTCAACGAGGCGGCCTACAAGGTCCTGGTGAACCAGGGTGAGGGGGATCGCGCCGATCGGTATCGCTACAACGAGTCGGAGGCGATCCTTGGGGCGACGACCCTGAAGGGCCCCGGCACCTCGACGGAAAAGTCGATCCAGCTGTTCAACGAGGTCTTCGGAGCCTAGTCGCACACCCGGAGCCACGTCGCACACGATGGCAAACGATCTCGCCGGCGGGGCCGCGGTGGCCCCGCCGACGTCCGTCAACGCCAGTCGGACGGCCCGGCTGCGGCAGCTCGCCCCGTTCCTGCCGGCCGGGGTGATCCTGGTGGGCCTGTTCGTGGCGCCGCTGACGGTCATGTTGGTGTATTCGTTCTGGTCGACCAACGAGAATCTCGACGTCGTGGCGGTCTGGACAGCCGAGAACTACACCAACTTCTTCGACAATCCAACCTACGTTCGAACGCTCCTCAAGACATTGATCATGGGAGCCGCCGTTACGCTCGCCTCGTTGCCCGCCGCCTTCGGCGTCGCGTACTTCCTCGCCCGATACGTCTCCCGCCAATGGGCGCGCTTCGCACTCCTGCTCATCATCGTCCCCTTCTGGACGAGCTATCTGCTGCGGGTCTACTCGTGGCAGGCGATCCTCGGTGAGTTCGGCGCGCT
>JANNQZ010000094.1:0-2352 GCA_031401015.1 Chloroflexota bacterium
AATACTTATACCCTATTCCTTATGCCCTAACCCCTATACCCAATCCCCCTATCCGTGCAAAAGAAAAAAATCACCCATGGCCAAGCAAAACAAAAAGCACTTCGCTACTGTGCCTATCAGGAACGGTCTCATCAGGAAGTAAAAAATAAATTGTATGAGATGGGTCTCAACCCGTCCCAAGTGGATGAGCTGCTTGCTTATCTCATTACTGAGGGATTCCTGAATGAAGAAAGATTTGCAAAGGCATTTGCAGGCGGAAAGTTCAGGATAAAAAAGTGGGGCCGCCAGTCCGAGATCCTGCCGGTCCGACTCATCGTCGGCGAGAGCACGCCCGCGCGCGATATCGTCAGCACGGCCCCTCGACCGCCCGACCCTGTCGTTGCCATGGCCCCGTAACGTTCGGCCTGAGCCCGCGCGACGTCCTCGTCGCCATCGCCGCAGGTGATCGTCTTGTACTCGTTGCATTCCGCCGATCCCGGTGATACGGTCGTGCAATCGGTTGCACTTTGGCGGGGCGGTCTCGCACAGGCGTGACAAGGGACCCACAGATGACCCATCCACCGCGGCGGCGATTGGCCGGACGAGTCATTTTTCGGCCCTGTTGCGGGTACGCCTGCGGGGGCTTCGTCTGGCAAGCCCAGGTACGTGGGCCTCGGTCAATTTCTCGACACGACTGAATAGAGATGATTGGCGACGTGCGAGTTGCGGCCCGACCCGCCACATCCCGACTGCTCCGGTTCGGACTTCGTGTCGTACGAAGCGACCGGTCCGCGGTCGTCGCCGGGTCCCTGTTGGTCGCGCTATTCCTCCTGGCAACTGTGGGTGCGCCACTTGCCGAGGCCCTGACTGGCCACGGCCCGGAGCAGCCGTTCAGTGGCGGCCTGAGCCCGTCCGGCATCCCGCTCGGGCCCCTGTCGCGCGGGTTGCTGATCGACGGCAGCATGGATCCGGGGGGCGCCTTCTTCGTGCTCGGTACGGACCGCCTGGGGCGAGACACGTTCGTCCGGCTGCTCTACGGGGCGCGCGTGACCCTGGTCGTCGGCTTCGCCGCCACGTCCGTCGCGCTGCTCATCGGGGTGCCACTGGGCCTCGTGGCGGGTTACTTCCGTGGTCGGATCGACGCCATCGTGTCACGCGGCACGGAGGCGGCGATGGCCTTCCCGTCGCTGCTCTTTGCGATCGGCCTCGCCGCGGTCCTGGGCCCGGGGCTGCTCAACGTCGTCGTCGTCATCGCCCTGTTCTCGTGGTATTACCCGGCGCGGATCGTGCGCTCGGCCGTCCTAAGCCTTCGCAATGAGGCGTTCGTGGACGCCGCGATCGTGGCCGGCGCCTCCGATGGACGCGTCCTCGGCCGGCATCTGCTGCCCCAGCTCGCGGCGCCGCTCATCGTGTATGCGACCACCGTCGTGGCAGTCAACGTCCTGACCGAGGCGGGCTTGTCGTACCTTGGGCTCGGCGTTCCCCCGCCGGCTCCGAGCTGGGGTCAGATGCTTGCGGATGGCGTGACGACCGGCCTGTACCGGATCCAGCCGTGGGTGGCTATCACTCCCGGCCTCGCGCTCATTGCGACGACCCTCACGCTCAATATCCTGGCGGACTCGTTCCGCGAGACGCTCATGCCCGGCAGGCGCACATGATCCGCTTCCTTGTTCGCCGCCTCGGCGCCGTCGCGTTTCAGATCGTCCTCGTGACGCTCATCGCGTACGCCTTGTTCTTCGTGGTGTCGGCGGCCACGGGCGCTACGCCAGAGCAGCGCGTCGCCGGCCGGACGGCGACACCGGAGCAGGTGGCGCGAGTTGCCGAGATCCTGGGTACGGACCGGCCGGTCTACGAGCAGTACCTGCGCTTTCTCGGCGGCGCCGTCCAGGGCGATTTCGGCTATTCGTTTGCCTACCGCCAGCCTGTCTCGGATCTTCTCTTCCCAGCGGCGGGGGTCACGGCCGCGCTGGTCGGCATGGCGGCGGTCCTGTGGATAGCGTTGGCCATTCCAATCGGGCTGGCCGGTGCCCTGCGCGTGGGTGGCCGTCTCGATCGCGTGTTGACGTTGCTCACGCAGGTCGGCATTTCTGCCCCTGTCTTCTGGGTGGCGCCGATGCTCGTCTACTTCCTGGCGTTCCTGCCCAGCCAGGGCGTGTTCTTCGGGGTCGACGTGGGCGCGTCGGTCACGCTCTTCCCGATCCAGGGCTATGTGGAGTTCAGCGAATCGCCTTTCGAGTGGCTGCGCCACCTCATGCTTCCTGCCCTCGCGTTGTCGATCGGCTTCGCGGCTTTCTATGCCCGCTTCCTGCGGGCGCTCGTGCGTGAGCAACTCGCCCAGGAGTACGTGCTGGTGGCCCGCGCGAAGGGCCTCTC
>JANNQZ010000095.1:0-2733 GCA_031401015.1 Chloroflexota bacterium
GCCGCCGCCGCGCCGCTCAGTCCTCGCCCCGCCGGCTGCGATGTGACCTGCGACGGGAGTGGAGTCGACGCTCGAGTCCCACGGCGAAGCGGATCAGCACCACGAGCCACGCCGTCTGGGCGACAACCCAGAAGCGGCCCCCGGGATCGGTCGGTCCAGCCGCCAGACCGCTCTGACGAATCCGCACCAGCGGCAACGATCGCCACAGGCATTGGAGTCGCTCCGGGTCGGCAGTTCGCAGGTCGCCCACCGTCAGCCGGCCGACCAGGCCAAGCGCATGGACGTAGGCGGGCAAGACACGATCCCATTCGGACCGGTCGGTCACCGTCTCGGCAAGGCCCGAGAACGCCACGGTCGGCAGGACGACTTCAACGCGAGGGTCCGCGGACAGGTTGCGATACCACGCCGTTCCCGGGCCGAATCCCGCGCAGCAATAGAGCGCCCCGTCGCGGATGACGTAGCCAAGGGGTGCCTCCCGCCGCAGGCCGGATCGTCGGCCCGTCGTTCGAAGAATCATGAGCGATCCGGCCACAGGGGTCGAGAACAGCGGGCCGAGGCCGGCTCGAAGGAGGGGCAGCGCAAGCCACCGATTGACGAGTCCGAACGCCTGGCGGAGCGGACCCAGCGCCGGGGTCATTCGCGGGCCGTACGGCAGTTCGTCGAACCGAGCGGCGGGCGCGGGGGCGGGCACACGGCGATCCGCCCTCATTTCGCTGAGCGGCGCCGCTCGTGGCATTCGGTTCGGCACTCCCGTGTATCCCAGGCGCGCCGCCCGTCTTCACGGCGATGCGTCATGGCCAATGCTGCCGCACATCCCAAGGGTGCAGAAGTGCCGGTCGGCTCCAAGCCATCGTGCCGATCGGGCCAGATGGCCCCCTGCTGGGTGACGCTCGCCTCTCGGTCGCTCCCCGACAGGCGCCCAGACTGTGCCGATACCCGGTCTGTGGGGCCGGATGAGGGCACCGCGGAGGTGTGGCATGACTCGCGTCGTCGTCGTCCACCACGATCTGGACCTGGCGGGGCAGGAGACCGACTCCCTCCGTCGCTTCGGTTACGAGGTGACCGAGTGCGCCGGGCCTGCGCACGGCCACTGCCCCGTCCTCGCCGGACATCCGTGTGGTATCGCGGAGGGAGCCGATGTCCTCGTCTACGACGTTTGGGCAAGCGGCGACGCGGAGGGAGCGCGGACCCTGATCGAGAAGATCCGCGACATCCATCCGGATACGCCCATGGTCCTGACCTCACCCGGGCTCGGGCTCAGCTGGGAGGAGTTCGCTGGGCCACATTCGGTGACCGAGCTCCTCGGCCAGCCGACCGGCGCTCGGCTGCATGAGGCGATCCAGACGGCACTCGCGACTGCCCCTCGGCCCGTCACCGGTGCCGCTTCATAGAGTGGAGGCAGGAGGGTCTCACCTCGAGCCGCGGCGCCAACCCACCCGGCGCCTGGCAAGGGCGCTGGAACAGAACGACGTTTCGGGCTAGGCGGATTGCCCCGGGATGACCCCGGGCCCGAGATCGTGCGAAGGCCCCGACTCAATTGAGTTTGGGCCTTCGCCTTGAGCGATGTCACCCGCCACTCTGTCGGCCGGGTGGCGGCGTCTGCTGGTTCGTGCGAAGCTCGTCGAGGCTTGGGATCGCGTCCAGATCGGCCCCAGCACCTTCCGCTTCGATGTCGCTTGGGTCGCGCAGCCACGCACTGCCAATCGGACCATCCACCACATCGATGATGTCCGCCTTGCCAGGCCTGGTCTGGTCCCGAGGTTCCCAGCCGGGCGGCGGCAGATCGCGGCCGTCGCGGTTCGTCAGGATATCGCTGGATTCGTCAGTCACGGCGAGTCTCCGCTGGCTGGGCCGCCCGGTTCGGGATCGGGTGAAGCCCTGCTCGCGAGATTGATGGGCGCAGTCTGCGCACAGACGAACAAAGGGACCCCCAAGGCAACATCGGCATGACGAATTGCGATCAGCGACGCGCGGCGCACCACAGCCCGCTTCGCCTTCGTCAGCCAGACCCGGACAGCGCCCCCAAGTGCTCGGTGAGCCGGAGGTTTTCGCGGTAGTCGATCGGTACCTCCACGAGTGACGGCCCATCGACGTTCAGTGCCCGCATCAGCGTCGGATAGAGGTCGGCAGAGGATTCTGGCCGGAACCCGGCGATCCCGAACGAGCGCGCATAGGCCACGAAGTCCGGGTTGTCGAACGCCACCCCGAACGGCTGGCCGAACTCGTTGCGCTGCTTCCAGTCGATCAGCCCGTAGCCATCGTCGCGCCAGATCATGACCGTGATATTCGCCCCGATCCGCTTGGCGGTCTCGAGCTCCTGGCTGTTCATCAGGAATCCGCCGTCCCCGCACAGCGCGACGACCCGCCGATCGGGGTGGACCAGTTTGGCCGCGATCGCGCCCGGCACGGAGATCCCCATGGCGGCGAAGCCGTTCGAGATGATGACCGTGTTTGGTTCGTAGGCCTGGTAGAGCCGGGCGACCCAGATCTTGTGGGCGCCGACATCAGACACGACGATGTCCAGCGGGCCCAGCGCCCGGCGCAGATCGGCGATGGCGCGTTGCGGCTTAATTGGCCAGCCGTCGTCAGCCTCGTAGGCATTGAGGTCGGCCAGCAGGGAGGTCCGCAGGTCGGTGTGGACGAGGATCTCCTTCGCCGCATGGCGCTCCCCGGCCTCAAGGTGGACGTGTTGCCCATCCTCTTCCGGGTCTCTCGCGGCGAAAAAGGCCTCGC
>JANNQZ010000096.1:0-4066 GCA_031401015.1 Chloroflexota bacterium
GCAGAGCGAGCACCTGGTCGATGCTTTCGTCCCGAAGCATGATCGGCCCAACCAAGCCTTCCCCCATTTGTGGTGCTGGCGTGGTTGGGCCCGACGGTCGGTCGTCGCGAGCGCCGGCCCGATCCGCCACCAGATTCTCGCCGAGGCGGTCACGCCGTGGATCAGCACTAAAGGCCGTGCGCCGGGTTCACCCCAGTGGAGCGA
This sequence comes from Chloroflexota bacterium, assembly GCA_031401015.1. Classification (GTDB taxonomy): domain Bacteria; phylum Chloroflexota; class Limnocylindria; order Limnocylindrales; family CSP1-4; genus SPCO01. Next base: position 205 of record JANNQZ010000096.1, read on the forward strand.
CGACACCGGGATTCCGGCCACCGTGACCGTTGAGCGCCTGCCAGGGTCAGCAACTCCGGCCGCGAGACTGGCGAGGACCGAGCTTGGCAGTTCCGGACTGGGCGCGATCATGGGCTCCTGGACCGTAGCACAGGGCGGGCGCGCGACCCGTAGAATCACGCCCCACACGCACGGAGGCTCTGATGAGCAAGCAGTTCGTCGTCCAGTTGAAGAACGTCCCTGGCTCACTCGCGATTCTGGCCGAAGCGCTTGCGGCCCGCGGCGTCGACCTGCGGGCGATTGGGGGCGGGAGCATCGGCGACAGCGGCCACGTGATCATGACCACGGCAGACGACGACGGCACCAAGGCCGTGCTCGATCACGGCGGCTACGTCTACGTCGAAGGCGACTCGATCCTGGCCGAGGTTGACGACAAGCCGGGCGGGATGGCCAGGATGTCGCGTGCCCTTGCCGATGCCGATGTGAACATCCTGGGCCACCTCTTTCTCGGTCGCTGGGGTGACCGTGCGATGTTCACCTTCGTGGTCGACAAGCCCGAGGTTGCGCGTCCCATCCTCGAGCGCAAGGGCTGACGCCCGGGCCGTTTTCGGCCCCCAAACTCACACACTTCCCAATCTGTGTGCCGAGCAATCTGTGTGCCGAGCAGTCCGGGAGCCGGGCAGTCTGGGAGCTGGAGCAGTCTGGGAGCTGGAGGAGTCCGGGGGCCGGAGCAGTCCGGGAGCTGGGCAGTCCGGGAGCTGGGCTATCTGTGTGCCGTGCAGTCTGGGACTCCTCTCCGCGCCTGCTCGGACACCCTGGCACGGCCGGCGTGCCGTCCGACCGCTGGACGCCGGGCCAGCCATCCCTACCCCTGTCCGGGCCGCCAGATGACGCTGCCACGGTGTCGCATGACCGGCGAACGCCGGTAGTGGGCTGTCCTGGGCGTGACTAGAACCGACCACCGGTCGGACGGCGCGCCCGGCGTTCCAGGCCGGGATCCGGCCCCTACTCGGCTGAGCGCGGGGTGACCCGACCGGTCCCGGGGCTGCACGCGGAGCTCTTCGCGCTCAGCTGTGCCAGAAGTGCGCCTGACAACGACACGTCCCTCCAGGGAGCCCACCGCGCCCCTGCCGAGCACAGACGGTGGGAAGTGCGCCTTCGGCCGGGTAGCAACCCTGGCCGGGTAGCAACCCTAGCCAACTTCAGTGAAGTCGGCTATGCTCCCCTCCTTCGTGTTCGAACTGGCGCTCCGGTCAGCGCCGCGGTACCACACACCGTCCGATCTCGACCCACCCACGCCCAGACCGGGTCCCGCCAGGCGGGAGGGCCCCGATCAGGAGCGTCTTCTTCATGTCATTCGATGGTCTCGGGCTGTCGCCCGAACTCCTCCGCGCCGTAGCTAGCCAGGGCTACACGGTCCCCACCCCGGTCCAATCCGAGTCGATCCCGCTCGTCCTCGCCGGTCGGGATCTACTCGCGGGCGCCCAGACAGGCACCGGCAAGACGGCCGCTTTCGTGCTGCCGATGCTCCAGCGCCTCCATGCCTCGCGGCCATCCGCCGGGCCACGGATCATTCGTGCGCTCATCCTGACCCCCACGCGCGAACTCGCCCTCCAGGTCGAGGAAAGCGTGCGCACGTACGGCGCCCAGAACCCGATCCGCTCGACCACCATCTATGGCGGCGTCGGTTTCGATCCGCAGGTGCGCGCGCTTCGGGCCGGCCCGGAGATCGTCGTCGCGACACCAGGGCGCCTCCTCGACCATCTCGGCCAGGGCACGATCAACCTGTCGCGGGTCGAGATCCTCGTCCTCGACGAGGCCGACCGAATGCTGGATATGGGTTTCATCCGCGACATTCGCAAGGTGCTGGCGGTCCTGCCGCCACGCCGCCAGAACCTGCTCTTCTCCGCGACTTTCTCCGATGAGATCCGGCGGCTGGCCGACGGGCTCCTCGACAATCCGGCCTCGGTCCAGGTCTCGCCCCGCAACAAGGCCACGGACCTGGTGACCCAGGTGGTCCATCCGGTGGATCGCGAGCGCAAGAAGGAGCTGCTGGTGCACCTGATCCGGACCGGCCGGATCGATCAGGCGCTGGTGTTCACCCGGACCAAGCACGGCGCAAATCGCCTGGCCACCCAGCTCGAGCACGACGGGATCCTGGCGACGGCGATCCACGGCAACAAGAGCCAGCCCCAGCGGGTCCGAGCCCTGGCCGACTTCAAGGCCGGCCGCTTCACGGTCCTCGTGGCCACCGAAGTTGCCGCGCGCGGGCTCGACATCGACGCGCTCCCGCACGTCGTGAACTACGAGCTGCCGATGGTCCCCGAGGACTACGTCCACCGCATCGGGCGAACCGGGCGAGCGGGCGTTGACGGCGATGCCGTCTCCCTGGTCTGCGTCGACGAACTCAAGCTGCTCCGAGACATCGAAGCGGTGCTTCACCACCCGATCCCCACGGAGACGATCGAGGGCTTCGAGCCGGACCCGCGCATCCGCCCGGAACCCATCCTGCGCGGTGGGCTCGGCGGGATGCGCCCGACCGGCCTACGTTCGGGTGCCCCGCGCTCGGGTGGTGCCTCGCGGCCAGGCGGTGCTCCGCGCCCTGGTGGCCAGCCACGTTTCGGTAGCCTGCCGCGCCCGGGGGCGCAGCCGCAGCTCCAGGCACCACGGCCAAGTGCCGGCAGCAGGCCTCATCCGCAGGACCAGCGATTCGGTGGCGGTCCGCGATCGACCGAGGACTCGCGTGCCGGCAGTGGGCCACGACCCGGCGGCCCCGGTCGGGCGGCTCCAACCCATGGCGGATTTGCCGGGCCACGACGTCCCGGCCAGGGAATCGGCAACGGCGGACCGAGCCGCCCCGCCAACGCCCCGCGACCAAACGCGCGCCCCTCGGCGCGGCCGATCGAGCAAGGCCGAGGATCCGACTGGACAGCCCGGCGCCCATCGCAAGAAGGCGGTTCCGGGCGCCCGATGCCAGGAGAGCGGTTCGCTCGAAACGTCGGCCGAACCGACCGCTGACCCGGGCGCCTGCGGCCCGGGGATTTTCGCCGCCCGTTGCGGGGAATCCCTGCGCGTGGTCGCCTCGGTGGCATCCGAGGCGAGCGGCTGCTCGAATTCCAGGATCAGGATCAGGATCAGGATCTGATCAGATGAGGGCGTGACGACTCACAACCAAACAGATGTTCTATAATGGCACATGCCCAACCGCTCCAGCCAGCGGCCTGCGAACGTAGCGTATTACGTGCGCAATCGGGAGCGCGAGATCGAGCGAGTCCGAGTTCGGCAAGCGTCGACCGTTGCGTTCCTGCGCGATCTCCGCTGCTCACCGTGTCCAGATTGCGGTTTGAAATTCGCTCCGCATCAGATGGACTTCGACCATCGGGATCCGTCGCTCAAGTCGTTTCGCCTGACGGCGGGCGCCGTCATGCTCAAGTCACGCCCCGCGTTACTGGACGAGGTTCGTAAGTGCGACGTTGTCTGCGCCAACTGCCACCGAGTCCGGACTGCCGCGAGACACGCGCTTCGGGGTGCCTCCAGTGGGTCGTCACGCTACCTCGGACGCCGGCGCGCGGTTTGGCGCGCCCAAGCGCACCTGCTGGATCGCCTTCGTGATGCACCATGCGCGGACTGTGATCGGCGTTTCCAGCCTTGCGCCATGGACTTTGATCATCGCGACCCTGGGGCGAAGCGGTACACCGTCACGCGAATGATCGGTCGGGCCGGAACGGAGCGCATCTTGGCCGAGGTCGCCAAATGCGATATCGTCTGCGCGAACTGCCATCGCCTTCGAACGTTCGAAAGGCGCACGGCGGATCGACTCGAGCGGGAGTAGCTCAGTTGGTGGAGCGCCAGCCTTCCAAGCTGGATGTCGCGGGTTCGAGCC
>JANNQZ010000097.1:0-18138 GCA_031401015.1 Chloroflexota bacterium
AGCCGGTTCAGATCACCGATCTCGCTTGGGAGGAGCCGCTCCACGGTCGCCGGATAGGGTCGGAAGCGGGTCCGGTCGACCCACATCCGGACCATCATCGGCCCGGGATCGACCCGATAGACCGTCTCGATCGCGGGCAGGGTGTCGGATGGGACGGCGACATAGGCGAGGCGGGGACGGATCACGTCGCGCAACACGGCCTCGATGCCGTCCCGGCGACCCATCACGAACAGCGGTTGCGGCGTCGGACCGTTGTATTCGAGGACGACCGCGACGGGTGTGTCGCCATCCCGGGCGAGCCCCCAGCGCGTCCGATTGAATTCGCGCTCCTCGAGGTCGCAGATCGCGTACGCCGCGTAGAGCCGATCGCTCTCGAGGAACGCCCTGAGCAGGGAGCGGTCCGTGGTGGGGCGGGCGACGATCGAGTCGCGACGACGGAGCGCAATCGACGCCATCAGCCGCCTATCCTTGCGGTCCCGGAGGACCTCATCGGGCCAGACCGAGGGCCCCGGCCTCGCGGGCGGCCGCCCGGCGTGCCTGCGACCGCTCCGTGGCATCGGCCAGACCTGCCTCGTACGGACCGCGGAGCACGCCCTCCTCGGTGACGATTCCGCTGATCAACTCGGCCGGGGTTACGTCGAACGCAGGGTTGCGGACTTCCGTCCCGGGTGGTGCGATCCGCACCCCTCGAAACTCGAGCACCTCGATCGCCTTGCGCTCCTCGATCACGATGGCCGCGCCATTCGGGGTGGCCAGGTCCACCGAACTGGTCGGGGCGCAGACCAGGAACGGGATATCGTGGCGCGCCGCCAGGACGGCGAGCGTGTAGGTCCCAACCTTGTTGGCCGTGTCGCCATTCGCTGCCACGCGGTCCGCCCCGACCAGGATCACGTCGACCTCCCCCTGGGCCATCAGGTGGCCGGCCGCGACGTCGGGGATGAGCGTATGCGGCACGCCGGCCTGGGCGAGTTCCCAGGCGGTCAGCCGGGCACCCTGGAGATATGGGCGGGTTTCGTCGACCCAGACGTGGATCGGGCGGGCGGCGTGGTGGGCGGCCTGGACCACGCCCAGGGCGGTCCCGAACTGGCCGCAGGCAAGAGGTCCCGTGTTGCAGTGGGTCAGGATCCGCACGGGCCGCCCGTCCGGCGTCGGCAGCACATCCAGCCCGAAGGCGGCTAGTCGACCGTGGTCGGTGGTCGCCTCCATGACGATGGCGTCCGTCTCCGCGCGCATCGCGTCGGCGATCGCATCACCGTCCTCGGTCAGCTCGCCGATCTCGGTGTAGCGGGCCATCACCCGCTCCACCGCCCAGCGCAGGTTGACCGCCGTTGGCCTCGCGTTGATCAACGCGTTGGCGGAGCCGCGCAGCGTCGCCCGGCGGGCGTACGGACGGGAGGTCCGCAGTCGATCGGCCGAGAACGCCAAACCGATGGCTGCGGCCTGCCCGATGGCCGGCGCCCCGCGAACGATCATCTCGCGGATCGCGAAGGCCACCTCGCCGGCCGATCGGCACGGGTACTCGACCAGGGCGTCGGGCAGCCGGCGCTGATCGATGAGGATCAGGACGCCGTCCTCCTCGCGAAAGGCGGTCCGAAAGCCGGTCGGCGCGGACGCGGCCCGGGACGCACCCCCGGAGCCGCCCATGGAAGGGTCCCCGGACCCGACGACTGGCGGAAGGGCGGTCGATGCGGGATCGAGGATCGCGCTGGCAGCCTCGGCCGATGCGCGCTGGAGCACCTGCGCCGCGCCGGCCACCGTGGCGGCCGTATGGATCAGCTCGCCCGCGAACGTTCGAAAGAATCGCCTTCGGCCAAGGTCCGCTTCAGCGGGTTTCGAGGCGCTCGCTTCGGTCGGTGGCGGCGTCGTGCCGTTGGCCGACGAGGCATCGGCTGGATCGGTCAATGCGCTGGCCTCGGCCGACTGGCTGTCAATACTTGACGACGCTCGTGACTCGCCGGCCGTCGAGCCGATCGCGACCATTGAGGAACTCCAGTTCGACCAGGAAGGCGAGGCCGACGACCTCGCCCTTGAGACGTTCGACGAGTTCGATCGTCCCATGGACCGTGCCGCCGGTCGCCAGCAGGTCATCGACGATGAGGACCTTCTGCCCCGCCCCGATGGCGTCGCGGTGGATCTCGAGCGTATTGGAGCCGTACTCGAGGGCGTACTCGACGCTGATCGTTTCGGCCGGGAGCTTGCCGAGCTTGCGCACCGGGACCAGCCCGGCATCGAGCTGGTAGGCCATCGGGGCGCTGAAGATGAAGCCGCGCGACTCCATGCCCACCACGATGTCGATGCGCTCGCCGGCGTAAGGCGCGAGCATCAGATCGATCGACTCCTTGTAGGCCGTTGGGTCCTTGAGCAGCGTCGTGATGTCGTAGAAGAGGATGCCGGGCTTTGGAAAGTCCGGGACCTCGCGAATCTTCGCGCGGAGCTCCTCGGATGACATCTGGCGGTTGACCTCCCGTGGATCAAGCTGGGCGAGGACGGCCGTGGCATGTCCGCGAATGCTCCGCGGATGCGCCCTGGCCGCCCATGAGCCGTGGCGGCCGTGGCGAAGTTTACCCCAGGCCGCGCGTCGGGCTGCCTGCCGCCGTCGGGCTACCGGCCGCCGTCGCCACGCCGGCTGGAGGATGCGTCCGGAGTCGCACGCTCAAGGCCACACCCAACATGGCCATGCCGGCGGCGAGCGCGAAGCCGACCGCCAGCCCGGCGGCCGGGTCGGTCCCTCCACGGACGGCTGCCGCCACCAGGGCGCCGGTCAATCCCGTGCCAAGAGCGGTGCCAAGGGAATCGGTCAATGACAACGCCGACGATGCCGACCCCTGCTCGCCCGGTGGCGCGACCTTGAGCACGATCAGGGTCATTGGGGAATAGGCAAAGCCCATCCCCAGACCCGCGAGGCTGATGGCCGGAACGGCCAGCCAGGTCGGGACCAGCGGGTTCAGGACGAGGCCGAATGCCGCCAGGCCTGCAGCCACGACCGCGAGCCCCAGCGTGATGAACCGTTCCGGCGCCACCTGGTGGGAGAGACGAGCCTGGACCCACGAACCGGTCGTCCAGGTGATGGTGGCCGCGGTCAGGCTGATGCCCGCCTCGATCACGGACAGACCGCGCCACTCGACCAGGGTCAGCGCGACGTAGGCATCCACGCCAAAGAACGCGAAGGTCGCAACACCGCGCAGGAGGACGGCCGTTGGGAGGCCACGGGCCGCGCGGAGCGTGCCCCGCGGGGTCAACCGCTGCAGCGCCGGCAGCCCGAGCAGCGCACCGACGATCACGAGGCTCACCGCCAGCGTCGTATTCCCGGTCCCGAGGCCGGTCAGGATCAACCCCGTCCCAACCGCGACGAGCACGGCGAGCGGCAGCCGACGCCGCAGGGAGGCGGCAGCCGCGTGCTCGGCCGCATCGGCGTCCGCCGACGGTGCCGCATCGATCCGGGCGACCTCGGGGAAGGCGATCAGCGCTGCCACCCCGATCAGCGGCAGCAGCCCGAGGAAGACGGCGCGCCAGCCGAGGAACTCGCCAACGAACCCGGCAATGACCGGGCCGAGGACGCCAGGGAGCACCCAGGCGGTCGAGAGCATCGCGAACATCCTGGGGCGCTGCCGCTCTGTCAGGCGCCGGCCGATGGCCACGTACGCGATGGGCGGGATCGTTCCGGCGCCGAGACCCTGCAGGAAGCGGGCGAGGACCAGCACCTCCATCGATGGGGCGAGCCCGCCTGCCGCCAGGCCGACGCCGAACAGGGCGAGGCCGAGGCTGAACGGAAGGGCAAGCCCGCGCCGGTCGATGAGGCCGCCGGCCAGCACGATCCCGATCAACGACCCGAGCATGAACGAGGTGAACACCCAGCCGTACAGGTCAAGGCGGCCGAGGTCGCGGGCCACGATCGGCATGACCGTCGAGATCGCAAGCGCCTCGAAGGCGACCAGGGTGATCGTGAGCACGAGCCCGATCGTGAGTGCCCGATTGCGCGGTGAGAGCAATCCCTCCTCGCGGGTCGGGCGGAGGTCGGCGGTCACGAGCCAGCCCCCAATCTGGCAACGATCGCCTGGGTGAGCTGCCAGGCGCGCGCTGGCTGCGCCGGGGCGCGCACCCGGACCTGGCTGCTGGCGAAGACGATGTCCGTCGGGCGAACACCCGCCAGCCCCGGTCCGGCGAGCAGCTGCATGGCTGTCGCGCGGGTGAGGCCGGCTCCAAACCGGACCACCAGCCAGCCATCCTCGCGCGAGACGGACTGGACCCCGGCCGCTTCCGCCAGCATCCGCAGCTCGGCCACCTCGATGAGCCGGGCGACCGGCGCGGGCAGCTCCCCGAACCGGTCCTGCACCTCCGCGCGGAAGGCGGCGAGGTCCGCCGGTGTGCGCGCGCGCGCCAGGCGTCGATACAGCTCCAGCTTCTGGGCCTCGTCGGGGACGTAGGCAGCCGGCAGGTTGGCCTCGACCGGGAGATCCACCACGGCGTGGGCCGGCTCGACGATTGGCGCCCGCCCTTCCAGGGTCGCCTTGCGCGACTCGACCGCCTCCGCCAGAAGGCGTGTGTAGAGGTCGAACCCGACCGCGGCCATGTGGCCGGATTGCTCGCCGCCCAGGATGTTCCCGGCACCCCGGATCTCCAGGTCGGACAGGGCGATCTGGAAGCCGGCACCGAGTTCTGACGCATTGAAGATGGCCTGGAGCCGCTTGCGTGCCTCGTCGGACAGCCGCTCACGGCGTCGATAGAGCAGGTAGGCGTAGGCCCGCCGGCTGCTCCGGCCAACCCGCCCGCGAAGCTGGTACAACTGCGCGAGACCGAGCGTATCCGCGCGGTCGATGATGATCGTGTTGGCATTCGGAATGTCCAGCCCGGATTCGATGATCGTGGTGCAGACCAGCACGTCGGCCGCACCGTCGGCAAACGCGATCATCACCTTCTCGAGGGCGCCTTCGGCCATCTGGCCATGCCCCACGACGAAGCGCGCGCCCGGCAGAAGCCGGCGCAGCTGCTCGCCCTGCGCCTCGATCGTCTCGACCCGGTTGTGGACGTAGAAGACCTGACCGCCTCGATCGAGCTCGCGCAGGATCGCGTCGCGAACCAGTCCGGAGGACGCCTCCGCCACCCGGGTCTGGATCGGCAGACGGTCCTCGGGCGGCGTCTCGATGACGGACATGTCGCGGATCCCGGCAAGGGCAAGGTTGAGCGTCCGGGGGATCGGCGTGGCCGACAGGGTCAGGACATCGACCTCGCGCTTGAGCCGCTTGAGACGCTCCTTGGCGGCCACCCCGAAGCGCTGCTCCTCGTCGACGACCACGAGGCCCAGGTCCTTGAACGACACGTCCTTCGACAGAAGCCGATGGGTCCCGATCACGAGGTCGACCGTGCCGTCGGCGAGACCCTTGACCGTGGCCGCCTGGGCTGCCGGGGCGACGAACCGGGACAGGAGCCGCACCTCCAGCGGGAACGCTGCGAACCGCTGCGAGAAGGTCGAGTGGTGCTGCGCGGCGAGGACTGTCGTCGGCACGAGCACGGCCACCTGCTTGTCATCCTGGATGGCCTTGAAGGCCGCGCGCAGGGCCACCTCGGTCTTGCCGTAGCCGACGTCGCCGACGACTAGCCGGTCCATCGGGCGGACCAGCTCCATGTCCGACTTGACCTCGGCTGCGGCGCGCAGTTGATCGATCGTCTCCTCGTACGGGAAGGAGGCCTCCATTTCGGCCTGCCACGGCGTGTCGTCGCCGAAGGCGTGGCCGCGGGCCGACGCGCGGGCGGCGTACAGCGCGAGCAGGTCCTCGGCCAGGTCGTCCACCGCCTTGCGAACCCGCTGCTTGGCCCTGAGCCATTCGGTGCCGCCCAGCTTCGAGAGCGCGGGCCGCTCGCCGCCGGAGTAGCGCGACACCCGGGCGATCTGCTCTACCGGCACGAAGATCCGGTCGCCGCCGGAGAAGGAGAGTTCCAGGTAGTCGCGCTCCTCGCCGCTGGCGCCGCGCTGGAGCATCCCCTCGTAGCGGGCCACGCCATGATCGATATGGACGACGAGGTCACCCGGCGTGAGTCGCTCCAGGATGTCGCGCGGGACGACTCGCCGCAGGGCGCGCGGCCGCCGGACGCGGACCGTCCCGAACAGCTCCCGGTCAGTAACAAAGGCCAGGCCGTCGGGGCCGCCGATGAAGCCGCCGTTGAGGCTGCGATCGACCATCGCCACGGCCCCGGGCGGCGGCACCTCCCCCACATGTCCACCGACACCGACCGGCCGACCGGATTCCGCGAGGAGGTCGGCGAGCCGCGGCGCCTGATCCGAAGCGATGACGATGCGGGCACCGTCGGCCGCCCACGTCGCGATTGATTCCGCGAATCGGCTGGCGCGGCCGGGTGGCAGGACTAGCTCGCGCCAGCCGAAGGGATCGCCGGACGACAGCCCTCGCCGGGCGATCGTCACGTCGTGCGCGGGGGCCGACTCCCACGTGAGTTCGAGGGTCCGGGCGGCCGTCAATCGCCGCTTCCAGTCATTCGCGTCGAGATAGGCCTTCGGCCAATCCTTCGGCAGCTCCCCGGCAGCGATGAGTTCCATCTGTCGCTCGTCCGCCTGGCTCCACAGGAATTCGGCTGCTTCTGCGATGTCGCCCGGCTCGTCGATAAGCAGCAGCGTCCCGGGTTCCACGTGATCGAGACCGGTCGCCGATGCGAGGTGCGCCGCCCAGATCTCGGCGGCGTCGCCGACGGGCAACGCACGGGTGGCCTCGGTCGAGCGACCGATGACCGCGGCCTCGGAGCCGAACCGGGCGAGATCGTCGGCTAGCCGCTCAGGCAGGCGCGCAGCGGCGCGACCCAGTCGCTGCGCGATCGCCGCGGCGCCACCGGGCGGCAGGAGGAATTCGGAGGCCGGCAGCAGCACCGCGGTATCGACCGGCGCCACCGTCCGCTGGTCGGTGGGGTCGAAGGCGCGGAGCGCGTCAATTTCGTCCCCGAAGAACTCGATTCGAACGGGCAGTGGCAACGACGGCGGGAAGACGTCGACGATTCCGCCGCGATGGGCAAACTCGCCTCGGCCGGCGACTTCGAGGACTGGAACGTAGCCCAGATCGAAGAGTTCGCGGAGCAGGGTTTCGAGGTGGTATCGCACGCCGCGTCGAAGTTCGCGAGGTGCAGCCGGGAGGTCTGCCGCCGCGATGGTGTGCTGGAGGAGTGCCTGCACGCTTGCGACCATGACCCGGGGTCGGCCACCGCGCCACGCCGCGAGCGTCGCCACGCGGGCCGCGGTCTCGTCGGCCACCAGCTCGCTGCGCTCATAGGCAAGCGCAGTTCGCGGCTCCAGGGTGACGACAGCGGCCGGATCCCCCAGCCAGGCCGCGAGCTCTTCGGCCACGCGGTCGCCGATCTCGGCATCGCGGGCGATCCAGACCAGCCGCTCACCGGCGGCGCCCTGCGCCAGCGCCGCCGCGAGGTAGCTCTTGGCGCCGTGGGGCATGGAGACGAGCCCGACGTGGCGGCCCACCCGCCGCCCGGTCTCGCCCGCGTCGCCGAGACGCTCGGTCAGGGCGGCGAAGGTGCCGGTGGCGGCCAGGAGCGGCGGCAGAGCCGACAGATCTGGCAGGCGGTGGCCGGTTCCTGGCGAAGCGACCGGTCGCTTTGGGGCAACTTGCCCAGCTCGGGCCACGTCGCGTCGTCGGGCGACCGACGGCTCGCGGGCGACTGATGGCTCCCGGGCGATCGCCTGCTTCGTCGGGGCCTGCTGGGCACGGACGGCGTCCGCGACCTCCGCATCGACCTCGGCAACATCGAAATCAGGCGTTTCGCGATCCGCCGCGGTCGTCCGCGCGTGGCGCACGGCGAAATCGGTCGCGACACGCTCGGCGATCCGTCGATCGCGACCCCGGCGCCCGCGAAGTGGCGGTGTCGGCATCAGTCCTCGGTCTTGCGGGGCAGGATCCGGCGCCACCCCGTGCGCGTCCTGCGGATCCCGGCAGCGTCGGGCGGACCGTCCACCGCCCCGGGCGACGCGGTTCGCGTGGCATCCGCCGGGCGAAGCTCGAACTTGTTGAAATGATTCGATGCCTTGCTCGTCCCCTCGCGGGCCCAGGCCTCAACGGCGTCGGCGACGACATCGAGCAGCTCGTTCAGCCTGGCGGACTCGTCTGGCGCGAACGTGGACAGGACATGATCGATCGCGCCTTGGCCGGGCTCACCGATCCCGACGCGCAGCCGGCTGAACTTCTCCGTGCCGAGCTCGTCGATGATCGAGCGCAATCCGTTGTGGCCGCCGTGGCTGCCACCCTCCCTGAAGCGAAGCTTGCCAAACGGCAAGGCAAAGTCGTCTGCAACGACCAACAGGTCGGAGAGCGGCGCGTGCTCGCGAGCCAGGACCTTGCGCACCGCCACGCCCGAATCGTTCATGAAGGTGAGCGGCTTGACGAGCGTAAAGTCGAGGCTTCGAAAGCGGCCCATGACCACGCTCGAAGCGTCGCGCTGGCGTCCACGCCCCGTCCAGCCGGCGCGATCCGCAACGCGATCGATCGCCAGCCAGCCGACGTTGTGGCGCGTCCGGGCGTATTGCGACCCAGGATTTCCCAGGCCGACCACGAGCTTCACTGATCCCTCCGGGCAGCCGAACAGGGCCCGATCCCGTCCTGGAGGGCCCGGCCGATGGTAGCAGTCGCGCACCTGCGGTCGGCGCACGCGCGTCGCGATGATGCTGGCCGCGATGGACGAAGACGAGGGTTAGTTCGCCGGCCCAAGCAGGCGCCGCTCGATGTCGCGCATCGCCGCCTCCTCCTCGGGGTCGGCATGATCCCATCCACACAGATGCAGCGTGCCGTGGGTGACGAGAAGCAGGAGCTCATCGGCGACTGACCACCGAACGTCGCCGGTTTGCCCGCCGCGGCCGTCCTCGGCCTGCTCGACTGCACGTTCCACTGACACGACGATGTCGCCAAGGTGCGGTCGGCGGCCGGGCGGCAGAGCGAACGGCGGCCACCACGTTTTCGCCGGTGCACGACCGGGATGAGGCGGGAACACGTCTGCCGGGAACAACGGGAAAGACAGGACATCGGTCGGGCCGTACTTGCCAAGGTGCGCGGCGTTCAACGCTGCAAGCTCGCCGTCATCGGACAGAATCAGGCCAATCCCACATGGGGTCGGTGCCCCTGCTGCCTCAGCAGCCGCGGCGATGGCTCGTGCGACGGCCGAGCCACCAACCGGCGACGCCACTCCGTCGCGAACGGTCAGATCCACGCGACACGATCCGAGATAGATCGACCGGGTCACGAACCCGCGCCGCCGCCTCCACGACCCGCGGCCCGACGCGAATCGAGCTCGACCACGGTGTTCTGCGGGTAGGCGATTCGTGTGTGATACATGCCCAGGAGCTGGCCGACGAATGCCTCGCGGATGCGGTCGAGGTCGCGCAGCGTCAGGTCGCACTCATCGAATTGGCCGTCGCCGGTCCGCTCATCGATGATCCGCGAAACCATCGCCCGGATCGCCGGTTCGTCCCGAGCCGTCAACGACCGGACGGACGCCTCGACCCCGTCGGCCAGCATGATCAGGGCGGCCTCGCGGCTCTGCGGCTTCGGCCCGGAGTGACGGAATCGGCGTTGGTCCACGGCCACGCCAGGCCCTGCGACATCCGCCGCTCGAGCGTGGAAGAAGCCCATGATCGCGGTCCCATGGTGCTGGGGGATGTACGCGATCAGGGCCTTTGGCAAGCGGGCCCTGTAGGCGAGATCGATGCCGTCGACGACGTGCTGTTTGAGGATCCCGGCGCTCACCTCGGGGTCCAGCTGATCGTGGATATTCTCCCCACCGGCCTGGTTCTCGATGAACGCGAGGGGGTTTGCGAGCTTGCCGACATCGTGGTAATAGGCTGCCACGCGCGTCACCAGCGGATCTGCGCCGATCGCCTCCGCGGCCCGCTCGGCGAGGTTCCCCACCATCAGGGAGTGGTGGTACGTGCCGGGCGTTTCGACCAGCAGGCGGCGCAGCAGGGGCTGGGACGGATTGGCAAGTTCCAGCAGCTGGAACACGGTGAGGATGCCGAACACTGAACCCAGCACGGCAAACGATCCCACGGCCGCAATCCCCGAGGCGGCGGCCGATGCGAGCGAGGCAAAGGTCAGCTCGAGGATGCCGCGCAGGTCGCGGGCACCGAGCAGCGAGAAGATCGTGACGACCAGGGCGTTGACGACAAACACAGCGACGGCCGCCTGCAGAAAGACCTGCAGGCGATCGCCCCGGCGCACGCCGAGGATGCCGGCCATCCCGCCCAGGAAGGTGTACGTTGCGAATTCGAGCGAGGCGCCATTGGCCGCGCCTCCGATCAGCGCAATCAGCGCCATCACGATGGTGGCGATCGAGGCATCGAGCAGCACCGCGAGAAGCATGGCGATGGCGGCGGTCGGCAGGAAGAACGGCAGGGTCGGGCGCCCCGCGGTGACCTTGAGCGCGAGCGTGGCACCCACGATCAGCAGGGCGACAAGAATCAACACGTTGTCGCGATGCCAGAGCCTTGGCCGGAACCGCCAGATCCAGCTCAGCAACAAGATCACGATGAGGACCGCGAGCAACAGCCACCCGGCAAAGCTCGCCAGGTCGGGAGCCTCTTCGCCAAGGCCGAGGGCCTCGATCTTCTCGATCTGGCTGGCATCGAGGCGGGTGCCCTGGCGCACGATCACCTCGCCCTGGAGGACCTGCACTCGAATCCCCACGACGGCCTCCACGGCACGGTCGCGCTCCTGCGCGGTGAGTTCAGGGCTGAACGAGGAGTTCGGGACGAGGAGCGAGCCGATCAGCTCGGCGGCAAGCATGCGTTCCGATTCGTCGAGCCCGCCGGCCATCCGGCTCGATAGGCGACCCTTCGTCTCGGCGACCTCGGTGTCACGAAGCTCCGTTCGCAGCGTCGCGTCCAGGACCCGCGCGGCCTCGGCTCGGACGGCCTCCCAGCGAGCGGCGTCGAGGCGCATCAGGGTTTCGCGCGCGGCGGTCGACAACTCCGGATCGGCCGTCTCCAGCAGGGAGACGCGCTCGCTCGGGGTGAGATCGGCGGCGAAGGTGGTATCGATCCGGGCGACCCGCGCCCCGAAGGCGGTGAACTGCTCCCCGGCAATCGCGATCGCGTTCTCACTGGTGAAGTCGTATTGCGGCTCGACCGCCGCGCGGGCCGCTGCTCGAGCCTCGTTCGTCTCGAGGAGGCTGTCGAACTCAATCGCGCGCGGCGCTGCGATATCCCGCGGGGCAAGCTCGCCGGCGCGAACATCGAGCGCACCCGCAGGCACGATGTCCACCCCGAGAATGGCCGTCAGCGCGACACTCAGGATGAGCGCGGCGACGGCAAAGCGCGAGGCGTCGCTGCGGGTGAAGCGGGCCAGAGCGGGCGTGCCGGAGGTCAGCATGCGTTCATCCGATTCACGGTCTGCCGCCGCGTGTCAGTGTGTCCCACCGTCATGGACGGCGAGATCGACCTGGACGAGCGCCTGGACGACGAGCTCGCTGACGTGCTTTCCGTCGGCGCGGCCACGTGTTCGCGGGGCAAGCCAGCCCATCACCTTGCCCATGTCCCTGGCGGAGGCGGCGCCCGTGGCCGCGATGGCTTCGCGAATCAGCTCGGCGATCTCGGCCCCGGACAGCGCCTGTGGGAGATACTCCGAGAGGATCGCGATCTCGGACTCTTCCTTCGTCGCGAGATCCTCGCG
Organism: Chloroflexota bacterium; assembly: GCA_031401015.1. Classification (GTDB taxonomy): domain Bacteria; phylum Chloroflexota; class Limnocylindria; order Limnocylindrales; family CSP1-4; genus SPCO01. The sequence goes on from JANNQZ010000097.1 coordinate 11,667, forward strand.
GCCGGCCCCACGGAAGGCCTCGACCGATTCTCGTCGCGTCTTGACCTCGCGGCTGAGCACGGCGAGGAACTCGTCCTCGGTCAGGGGATGGCCGTTGCGCTTCTCAACGTTGTAGGCGGCACTGGACGCCATGCGCAGGACGTCCCGGCGCAGCGCGTCGCCGCCACGCATCGCGGCGGCGATATCCGTTTGTACGCGATCTCGAAGGGACACCGGTCTGGCACCTCGGGCGGGTTGGGTCACCGTCGGGGACGACGATGAACCACCGATTGGCCCGTGGGAGGGCAGGGCTGGAAGTCGGGCTGAGCCCGCTCAGCCGACCTGCGTTCGGGCGTTCTTCTTGCGCTTCGCTTCCTTGCGCTTCCGCTTCACCGATGGCTTCTCGTAGTGCTCACGTCGGCGAGCCTCGGCGAGAATGCCGCTCTGCTGGATCTTCTTGTTGAAGCGACGCAGGGCGCTTTCGAACGACTCGTTTTCACCCACTCGGACTTCTGCCAATCCCGGTTCACCTCCCCAGGCCGTGGGTCTTGCCACCAACGTCAGGCTCGCGGCCAACCGGCGCTGACGCGTCCTCTGCGGCCATTCCCGTCAAAGGCTGGCGGAGCATAGCGGAGGCTTCCGGGCGGGTCAAACGTGGTCAAGTACCTATCAGGGCGCGAAACGACCACCGCCCGGCCTAGCCATCGACCGGGAAGCCGACCCCCAGCGTCTCGAGCGCCCCCTGGATCTTCGGCGCCGCCAGATCCTCGGCCGCACCAGGCAACCAGTCATACAGAACGACGGTTGGGCCGATCTGGCGGATGACGTGGACCGTCCCCGGGGCCGTCTGGACCCTGCCCGGACCGCTCGCAAGGTACCGTTGCTCCTCGGCAGCGGCGTCGGCCGCGCGGGCCGCATCGGCGAATTCGTAGACCACGATGAAGCCACGCGTCGGATCTGCCGGGAGGGTGACCTGGAAGACCGCACGGGGAGCCGCGGCAAGCAGTGCCGCCTCCGCGGGCCGCACGGGTGCCTGGGTGTCGGCCAGGATCAGGTTGGCGGCGCCCAGTGCGCGGACCAGCTCCCCCCGCGTCTGGCTGACCGCAGGCGAGACCGCCCTGGTGGGGTCGATGGATGCTGGCGCGACAGTCGGGGAGGCGAGAGCGGTCGGGTCGCTTGGCGCACAACCCCCGAGGAGCCCCGCCAACACGACCAGCAAGCTGGCGACCACGAGGCGCCCTGCGCAACGGCCGCCCCTTCGGCCCGAGGACCGCCCAGACCGACGAACCCTGCTCACCCGGGCGGCCATTCGAACGCGCGCCCACCCATCAGATGGATGTGCAGGTGATCGACTGACTGGCCGCCCCACGCTCCGACGTTGGATACCAGGCGATATCCGGCGTCGGCGATCCCCTCCGACCGCGCGATCTCCGCAGCGACCGCAAACAGCCGCCCGAGGAGCGGCCCATCCGTCTCGACCAGGTCGGCGGCGGATGGAATGTGGCGTCGGGGGATGAGCAGGACGTGGGTGGGGGCGCGGGGCGCGATGTCACGGATCGCGATGACCAGGTCGTCATCGTGCAACCGCGTGGACGGAATCTGGCCCGCCACGATCCGGCAGAAGAGGCAACCGGGCTCTGTCACCAGAGCACCGGCTTCGAGCTCATCAGGAACCCGATCGTGCCGACCAGACCGGCCATCAAGTAGGACAGGTACCGCTGCCGGCGTGCCCGTTCCCGCCACGCTCGGTCATCCGCGGCGGCCCGGATCCCGATCAGTCGGCGAAGGCTCGGCCGCTGGATGAAGAAGGCGAGCGCCAGATTCGCGAAGTAGATCGACAGGGCCACCATGAGCCAGGGCTGGCCGAGCATCGCCGGTCCCAGGGCCGCGACCAGCCCGAGCCCCGTGAGTGCCAGGCCAGCGCCTACGACCAGCGTCCCCTGGGTCTGCGCCCAGAGCAGCGCCCGGACGAAGCGGCTCGACGATTCGACGGCGGCCCGCCGCGTGCGGAGGGCGAATGGCAGCAGGATGGACGGCAGGAACAGGCTCACCGCAAGCACGATGTGCGTCCCAAGAAGGACCGGAAAGAACGATGTCATGGGTCCGATTGTAGGCGGCCGACGGCTCAGAACCCGTCAGGCCGGTCGGACCGCCTCCAGCGCGACCCAATCCCCTTCCGCCCAGCGACCGCGCACGGGCAACCCGGCCGCCTCGAATGCCGCGCGCACGTCGCCTTCGCGATCGACGAAGATCCCCGAGGCCAGCAGGATCCCGTCGGGCTGCAGCTCGTCGCGGAGAGCCCCGGCAAGTTGCACGAGGACACCGGCGATCAGGTTGGCAAGCACCACATCGCAAGGCGCTTCTCCACTCGGCAGGCTGCCCGCCCGCACGCGGACACGACGGGCCAGGCCGTTCATCCGGGCATTACGCGCTGTGGATTCGATCGCGATCGGATCCGTGTCCACGCCCGTGGCGCGCGCGGCCCCGAGCTTCAGCGCCGCGATGGCCAGAATCCCCGAGCCGCACCCGACATCGAGCACGCGCGCCCGCGCGAGCACGCCGCGGTCCGCAAGCGACTCGACCGCCGCCAGGCACAGCCGGGTCGTCGGGTGGAGCCCCGTCCCGAAGGCCATCCCCGGATCGAGCGCCAGCACCACGTCGTCGGGTGCACGCCGGTGACGGCGCCAGGACGGCCGAATGACGAGCCGCCGGCCAACGCGCAGTACCGGAAAGTGCGACTTCCAGGCCTCGGCCCAGTCCGCCTCGTCGAGCAGCCGCGTCCGAAGCGCGCCGATCGGTCGAAGGCCGAATGCCTGGAGATGCCCCAGCGCTATTTCGACGGACGCCACGGCGACGTCAAGGGCGATTCGGTCTCGAGCTGGCAAGTAGGCGCGCACGATCGCGGGCTTGCTCGCGTCGATCTGGGCGCCGAGACCCTCATCAACCAGCTCGAATGCAGGCTCCACGGACGTGCCGCCCGGCGCCACCCGACCGAGGATCTCGCTGACCGCCTCGACCGCCTCGACATCAGCCTCGACCGCCAGCTCAAGCCATGCCCCCGTGCCGCCCACCGTCAGGCTGGCTCGCCCGACCCCGCTCAACCCAGCCCGAGCTTCCCGCGCAGACCCCCGGAGTCGACCGATTCACCGGCCTCCTCGGCGTACGCCGCCAGCAGTTCGCGGCCCTTGCGCGACAACTTCGTCGGTACCACAACATGTACCAGGACGTGCAGATCCCCGCGGCCCCCGGTTCGGCGAAGGTGCGGAACGCCCTTGCCGCGCAGCCGAATCTCGGTGGTGGGCTGGGTCCCGGACTTGATCTCAACCTCCTCGTCGCCGTCAACCGTCGGGACCGTAATCCGCGTGCCAAGTGCGGCCTGGGCGATGGAAACGGAAGCCTCGTAATAGAGCTCCGTGCCGTCTCGCCGCAACGACTTGTGTGGCTGGACGTGGACCGCCACGTAGAGACTGCCCGCGGGCCCACCCCGGGGACCAACCTCGCCCTCATTCGAGAGGCGGATCTGGTGGCCCTCGTCAATTCCGGCCGGGATAGCCACCTGGAGGGTTCGCCGCCGTTCGGTCCGGCCATCGCCGCGACAGGTCTCACAGGCCGATTCGATGATCCTGCCCTCGCCGCTGCAGCGGAGACAGGCGCTGACATTGACCATCTGGCCGAGCATCGTCTGGCGGATGGAGCGGATCTCGCCGCGCCCGTTGCAGCCAGGACAGACGACCGGCTCTGTTCCTGCCTTGGCACCGGCGCCGAGGCAGGTTTCGCAACGCTGGAGGACGGAGAACTCGATCTGCTTGGCGATCCCCTTCACCGCCTCTTCAAAGGTGATCCGCAGGTCGTAGCGGAGATCCGATCCCGGCTGGGGCCGTCCGCGCTTGGCCGAACCTCCGCCCGCCGTGCCGCCGAAGAAGGCATCGAAGATGTCGCTGAAACCGCCAAACCCTTCGAACCCTGCGCCCTGTCCGGCCCCGCCAAGCCCGGCGCGACCGAACGTGTCATATCGCCCACGGCGCTCCGGGTCGGAGAGCACCTGGTACGCCTCGTTGATCTCGGTGAATCGGTCATGCGCCGCAGGGTCCGAGTTGACGTCCGGGTGCCACTGCTGGGCGAGTTTGCGAAACGCCTTCTTGATCTCGACATCGGTCGATCGGCGGTCGACGCCCAGAACGTCGTAGTAGTCGCGTTCGGTCGTAGCCATCAAGCGGGAAGTCTACGAGAGGCGGCCTTCGAGCACCGGTGGGCCGTGTCGATCGCGAAGGGCCGCGGTCGCGATGAGCCCAATGGGTCAAGCCACAGTTCTGTCATCTGCTGGTGTGGCGAGCACGCGGTGCCGGCTACCTCGCCATCCGCCGTCCTGGCGACCGGTTGGCAGGAACTGGCACGACCTTCCGCTTCATCCACGATCGACCTGGTCGATTCGGTGGGCGACTGCCCCGGCACTCCACGTCTGGCGCTGCTGGGCCGACATTTGGCAGAAATCAGGCGGTCGCGTCCTTCCCGGTTCGGTCGCGTCCCTTCCGGGCCATCGACAGCGCCTCGCGGAGCATGCCCGCCGTGAGCCGTCCCGTGAACGTATTCTGCTGGCTCGGGTGATAACTGCCGATCAGCCGATACGGGCCGACGACCGCTTCTGCACCGTGCCTGAAGCGCGGTTTCGGCCGAACCGGATGCCCCAGGTCCGCGAGCGCCCGGAGGGCGGCATCCCAGCCGAACGCGCCAAGCGCGACCACCACGGCGACCCGGTGGAGCAGCGCGAGCTCGCGGGCCAGGAACGGTGCGCAGGCGTCCCGCTCCTCGATGGTGGGCTTGTTCGTCGGCGTAGCACAGCGGTCAGCGCGGCCAGAGACGCCGGGTCCGTCATGCCGCTCGCTCCCCGTTGCCTACTTGAGCAGCAGCTTGTCAAGCCGGCGCGAGGCGATGAGCAACCCGACGATGCCCATCGCCACGAGATACACAACATGGAAGAGCAGGATCGGCGAGAGGGAACCCACCGTGAGTGAGCGGATCAGGTCCACCGCCTGGTAGAGCGGGGTCAGCTGGACCACGACGCGCAGCGCGTCCGGATACGCCTCGATCGGGTAGAAGGTGCCGGAGAAGAGAAACATCGGCAGGACGACCAGCTGGATCAGGTCGAAGTCCTGCCATGTCTTCATGAACGTGGTCGCCGCCATCCCGACCGCCCCGAATGCAAAGCCCACCAGGAGCGCCGCCGGGAGCGCCAGGATCACCCACGGCGAGATTACGAGTCCGAGGGCGACCATGACGCCCAGAAAGCCGAACGCGTAGAGCCCGCCCCGGATCAGCGCCCAGCCGAGCTCGCCAAGGGCGATGTCGCCCGGTGACAGCGGCGTGGCCAGGATCGACGTGAAGGTCTTGTTGTAGTTGAGCTTGAAGAAGAAGTTGAAGGTGCTCTCGTTGATCGCGCCATTCATGGCCGAGGTGGCGAGCAGCGCGGGCGCCACGAACAACTGGTAGCTGATCTCGCGGCCGTCGGGGCCCGGGATGGACCCGACCAGTGCGCCGAGCCCAAAGCCGATCCCCAGCAGGTAGAAGAGCGGCTCGAAGAAGCCCGACAGGATCATCATCCAGCCGTGCTTGTAGACGTAGAGGTTGCGCTCGATCAGGTGGAGGGAGCGGCGACTGCCAAGCGCCAGATAGGGGGTGATCCGCAGCGCAAGCATCAGCGCATCAGCCGCCGCTCGATCAGCCGAATCATCGCGAACGATCCGGCGACCACGAACCCGAGTAGCACCGCGACGTGGACCAGCGCCGCCACTGGCTCGGCGCTGATCGTGCCGAGTGACAGCCCACGCGTGAGCGCCACGCCGTGGTAGAGCGGAGTCAGCCAGGCCACCGGCTGCAGGAACTCCGGGAGCGAGGTGACCGGAAAGAAGGTTCCGGAGAACAGGAAGAGCGGCGTGATCCCGAACCGGAAGATCGCCGCGAACTTGTTGGGGGTCTTCTGGGTCGCCGAAAAGGCGGAGATCGGGGCCGCGAAGGCCATCCCGGTCAGGACGGCGGCCGGAATGGCGAGCACCACCAGGGGAGAGGTCGCCGCGCCGAACAGCACCATCACCCCGGTGAAGACGGTCGCCATCAGTGTCAGCCGGGCGGCGGCGAACGCCAGGTTCCCCAGGGCGATCGCTTGCGGCGAAATCGGTGTCGCGTGCATCGCGTGAAAAGTCCGGTTCCAGGCCAGGCCGCCGATGATCGGGAAGGTCGCCTCGAACGAAGCCGTTTGCATCACGGTCGCAGCCAGCAACCCCGGGGCCAGGAACACCAGGTACGACACGCCACCCAGGTCGTCGACCGCCGAATCCGACACGTACGACCCGAGCCCCAGGCCCATCGCCGTGAGGAACAACACGGGCGACAGGAACGAGGTGAAGATGCTGGCGCGGAACGTGCGCCGGTACGCCAGCCAGCGGTGCTCGAAGACGCGACCAATCGTCGAGCCAGGGCGCGCGAGGGCGGTCACGTC
>JANNQZ010000098.1:0-6221 GCA_031401015.1 Chloroflexota bacterium
CAGCTTCACCGTCGTCTTCTCGAACGCGGTCGGTGACTTCACCTTCGACGACGTGACCGTTGGCGGCACGGCAGGCGGGACAAAGACCACCTCGGTCAGTGGGAGTGGCACGACCTACAACGTGGCGGTCAGCGGAATGACCACCGCGGGCACGGTCATCGCCACCATCGCCGCGAGCGAGGCCGTTGATGCCGCCGGCAACGCCAACGCCAGCTCCACGAGCACTGATAACTTGGTCACGTGGGCGCCCGGAAGTCCATCGGTCACGATCAACCAGGCCACGGGCCAGCCTGACCCAACGGCCACCTCACCGATCAATTTCACCGTTGTGTTCAGCTCGTCGGTGACTGGGTTCAACAATGCGGATGTGACCATCACGGGCACCGCCGGTGGCACCAAGACGGCGGCCGTCACCGGGAGCGGCGCGACCTACAACGTGGCCGTCAGCGGGATGACAACCGCAGGGACCGTCATCGTGACGGTGCCGGCCGGCGTCGCGACGGCCACAGGCGGCGGGGGACCCAACCTCGCTTCGACCAGCACCGACAACTCGGTGACCTGGTCGCCGGGCAGCCCGACAGTGACGATCAACCAGGCCGCCGGCCAGGCCGATCCAACCTCGACTTCTCCGATCAACTTCACGGTTGCCTTCAGCGTGGCGGTGACCGGGTTCAGCGGTACCGACGTCGTGATCACCGGGACCGCCGGAGGGACCAAGACCGCGACCGTTACGGGCACCGGCAGCAGCTACAACGTGGCCGTGAGCGGCATGACCACCGCCGGGACGGTCATCGCGACGGTCTCTGCGGGCGCCGCCGTGAACACGAGCGCCCAGGCCAGCCTGGTCTCCACGAGTACGGATAACACGGTGACGTGGACGCCGATCGCGGGTTCGATCACGCTTTCAACATCCGCTCCGATGCCGCCGGGCGCCAAGGATCCGGTGATCACGTGGGGGCAGGGTTTCACCCTGACCGTCCAGTTCGCCACGAACGGCGCCAACAAGACGTTCCAGCTCCAGGGCACCCGCGATGGGGTCACCTGGACCACGATCACGACCCTGACCACTAACGCAAACGGCCGCGCGACGTTCTTCTACACGCCGGTCACAAACCTGTACTACCGGGCCGTCTTTGCCGGCGCTGCGGACCTTGGCGCAGCGACCAGCAACCAGGTCCGTACCGTGGTCCGGCAGATCGGTCTCCTGCGTCCAACGCTCTCGGGCGCGACGAGGACGATCAACCGGAACACGTCCATCACGTTTACCACGACCGTGCGGCCGGCTCGACCGGAACTGGCGCCCGCGCGGGTGACCTTCTGGTTCTACAAGCGCATCAGTGGCGCCTGGACGCTCGTCACCGAGCGCGACGTGTTCATCAACTCGTCCGGATTGGCGAGCACGACGTTCCGCTTCTCCAGCGGGGGCAGCTGGTATGTCCGGTCGATCGCAAGGCCCACGCCGTACAACGCCAACAGCGTCCAATCGCCGCTCGAGCGGTACGACGTCCGCTGATCCAGCGTATTCGCCAATCGCCAACCAAGATGGGGTCCCTTCCTCCGGGAGGGGCCCCATCATCTGTACGCCGTCGCGGCGGCGATCCGTCACGATGCCGAGCATCGGCATCGATGAATCTCCTGGTGGGGGATACTGCGTGGCCGTGAACCAACCTCGCCACGTCGGAGCTGAAGTCAGCACAGCCGGTCGGCCGTTCGCGCGTGCCCGACACGCGTTGGCTACAACGCGGGAGCTATCCCTGACCGGCGTTCAGGCCGTGGCTGCAGGGGTCCTGATCGGTATCGGGTCCATCGTCGTCAAGTTGCTGATCAATGCGTCTGTGGGCGGCGATACCGGCTACATCCTGCTCGTGACGGCGACGATCCTGGCCGCCTGGTTCGGCGGGCTGGCGGCCGGGTTGACGACCCTGGCCGTGGCCGCGGTGGCGAATTCGGCCGTCTTCCTGGAGCGCGGCAGCGGCCTATTTGCCACGGATCCAGTGGAGCTGGCAAGACAGCTCCTCTTCGTCGGGACCTGCCTGGGCGCGGTGGCGATCGTGGCCTGGCGGCGGGCGTCGCGTGATCGCCTCGAACGGGCCCTGATCGAGATGGCATCGCTGGCTGACGGCATCGAAGCCAGGGATCAGCGACTACAGGTCATGCTCGCTGCGTCGAGGACGGGCTTCTGGGAGTGGAATGTGGCCACCAACCAACTGACCTGGTCGGATCAGATCTTCGAACAGCACGGCCTCGTGCCCAACGACATGGCTCCGGATTTCGACACCTACCTCGGGATGATCCACGAGGACGACCGGGCGACATTCCAGTCTGCCATTGGGGCGACCCTCGTGGACGGGGACACGTTCGAGCTGGAGTACCGCCTGCGCTTGCCGGATGGGACAGTTCGCTGGACGCGGGGTGCTGGACGGGTCTTCCGCGACCGCGGCGGCCGCCCATCACGTATGCTCGGGACCGGACAGGACATCACGGAACGTCGGGCGGTGGAGGCGGAGCGTGATCGCCTGACCGTGCAGGAGCGACGAGCCGACGAGTTCCGTGCGGCCTTTGTGGACGTCATCAGCCACGAGCTTCGGACGCCCGTCACCACGATTCTGGCCGCCACGGAGATCCTGGCCCAGCCTCATCGGGTGCTGGACGCGGCCGTCCAGACGACGTTACTGGCCGACGTACGTGCGGAGTCCGAACGCCTGCACCGGTTGGTCGAGGACCTGCTGGTACTGAGTCGCGTGGAGCGCGGCGGCCTAGTGGTGGATGCCGAACCCCTCCGGGTGGCTCGGGTGGTGGACGGCGTGGTGGCGCGCGTAGCTACCGAGCTGCCGTCTCTGCGGATCGAGGTTCAGGTCGGGTCGTCGCTGCCGGTGGTCTCTGGCGAGGCTACCTATGTCGAGCAGATCCTGCGGAATCTGCTGGAGAACGCCGCGAAATATTCGCCCGCCGGTTCGACGGTCGTGGTGTCCGCACAGCACGAGGGTGGCGACGTTGTCATCTGGGTGATGGACGACGGCCCAGGCATTCCGGAGACCTCGCTCGACCAAATCTTCGACCTCTTTTATCGCGCTCCGGAGGCGGCACGCTCGGTGTCCGGCAGCGGGATCGGGCTCTTCGTGTGCCGGAGCCTGGCCGAAGCGATGGGCGGCAGGATGTCGGCCCATAATCGCCCGGAGGGTGGCGCGGCGTTCTCGTTCAGCCTCCCGGTCCTGCTCTCCGACGAGATCGACGACGTCGTCCCGGTGTCGTGACGAGGACGTCACACTCGCTGCAACACCGATGCAACGACGCGGCCGGGTCGACACGGGCGTCCGTCACGATCGGCCGACGATACTGGGTGACCAAACGTTGAAAGGAGACTCCCAGTCATGTCGGATCATCGCGATACCATCGTCGTCAGGGACGGCGGCTCCAGCAGCGGCCTCTTGCTCGCCGTCATCGCCATCGTGCTCGTCCTTGCAGGCGCCTGGTTCTTCCTGCTCGGCCCGGGTGCGAACTCCACCAGTACCCCGAGCGAGATCAACGTCAACATCGAGCTTCCGTCGGTCGCTCCGGCTGCCTCCTGATCCGATCTCGTTCGAACGGCGCGTCCCGAATGGGCGTGCCGTTCGTGACGTTGCGGGTTGTTTTGGTCACCATGCCGCGTACCCAGGAGGTGCAGTGTGAGTACCAAGCCGCTGGTCCTCGTCGCCGATGACGAACATCGCATCACGAAACTCGTCTCCATCGCGCTCGGCGAGGAGGGGTTTCGGGTCGTCACCGCGTCCGGCGGTGTGGAGGCGCTCCAGAAGGCGGAGGAGGTTCGCCCGGACATCGTCCTCCTGGATATCGTCATGCCGGACATGGACGGGATCGAGGTCATGCGCCAGCTCCGCGAGCGCCGACCGGTTCCCGTTATCCTGTTAACGGCGAAGGGGTCGATCTCGGACAAGGCCAAGGGCCTGGACCTCGGCGCGGACGACTACATCGCCAAACCTTTCCATCCGGACGAGCTCGCGGCACGAGTCCGTGCCGTTCTGCGCCGCTCGGACGGCGGCAGCCCGGGTTCCGGGGTCCTCAAGTTCGACGACATCGAGATCGACCTTGAACGCCGACTCGTTACCCGCGCGGGGCAACTCGTCCAGCTGTCGCGGACGGAATGGCTGCTCCTGCAGCATCTGGCGGCGAACCCCGGCAAGGTCGTCCTTCATACCGAGCTTCTGACCAAAGTCTGGGGCCCGGAGTACCGCGACGATCTTCAGTACCTGCGTGTCTGGGTGTCACGGGTCAGGCGCAAGCTCGGCTGGGATCCCGGCGACCCGGGCCGGATCAAGACGTTCCAGGGGATTGGCTATCTCCTCGATGCCGAGGCGCCAGTTGCGACGCCCGCAGTCGAGGCCGAAGTGCCGGACGAACGCTCCGCCCTCATCGGCTGACGAGCGTGCGTCTCTACCGCTGGTCGGCGAGGGCCCCGGGCCGGGCGTATGGACCCGTAACGACCACCTCGCCCTCGGCCTCGTAGGGAGCCGATCCGGTCGACGCGATCCGGTAGCGGTGGTGGACGGCGGTCGCGCCCGCCGAGATCATCGCGTTGACCGGGCAGTATTTCGTGGCAGACAGCTCAATCGAGCGCCGGATGGCGGCCTGCGAGAGGTTCGGACCGCTGACTTCGTGGATCACCTCGATCTCGGTGAAGACCTGCGGGTACTCCGAGCGCTGGTCGCCGCGGACGTGGACCCGATAGGACTCAACCGCCTGACGCTTCTTGGTCGCGATCGCGATGACGTCCATCGCGGAGCATGCCCCGAGCGCGACGAGCACCGTTTCGACCGGACTCAGGTACCCCTGCTCCGCGTCGCCGAAGTCGACCCGCCGATCGGTCCCGGTCGACGCGCGGAAGTTGCCGTCGCCGACATGCTCGATCACGGCGGTCCGGATCGTGCTCAAGCGGGTGCCGCCACGGCGGCGCCCGCGTCCACCGGATGCTCGCCAAGGAACTGCTCGCGATAGAGCCGAGCGTAGAGGCCACCGTGCGCGATCAGTTCCGGGTGCGTGCCGCGCTCCACGATCCGGCCGCGGTCGTACACCAGGATCCGATCGGCCCGCAGGATCGTCGACAGGCGATGGGCGATGGCGATCGTGGTCCGTCCCTCCATCAGGCGCTCGAAGGCGGCCTGGATCAGCCGCTCCGACACGGTATCAAGCGCCGAGGTCGCCTCGTCAAGGATGAGGATGCGTGGGTCCTTCAGCACCACCCGGGCGATCGCGATCCGCTGCTTCTCGCCGCCCGACAACTTGTAGCCTCGCTCGCCCACGATGGTGTCCATCCCCTCGGGCAGTTCCGTGATCCGGTCCCATATCGCGGCGGCGCGGGTGGCCGCTTCGAGCTCGGCGTCCGTTGCTTCGGGCCGCGCGTAGAGCAGGTTCGCGCGGACGGACGCGTGGAAGAGGTAGGTCTCCTGGGTCACCACGCCGACGATCTCGCCCAGCGAAGCGAGCTTGATCCGGCGAACGTCGATGTCATCGATCTCGACCGCCCCCCCGTCCACGTCATACAGCCGCGGGATCAGGTACGTGGTCGTGGTCTTGCCCGATCCGGACGGGCCAACCAGCGCGACCAGCTCGCCGGGCTGGGCTTCGAAACTGATGTCGTTTAGACCGAACGCGGGCAGGAGTTCGAGCTCGGGCACAGCCAGCGGCCCGCCGGCTAGCGCTTCGTGCGCCCGCGTTGATGGGACCGCCGCCGTCGGGTAGCGGAACGTGACGTCGCGGAACGCCACCTTGCCCCGGAGCCGCGCCGAATCCATCTCCACCGCGTCCGGCGCATCGACGATCTCGGGATCCATTTCCAGGTACTCGAAGATCCGGTCGAACAGGGCCAGGGCGCCCTGGATCTCCACCTGGACGCTGAGCAACTGGCCGAGCGGGAAGTAGAGCCTGGTCTGGAGCGTGGTGAAGGCCACGATGTCTCCGATCGTGGGCGCGGTTGGGTCGCCGTTGATCGCGAGGTAGCCGGCGAGCCAGTACACGAACGCGGGGGTGATGGAGAAGATCGTGCCGATGATCATGAAGAACCATCGTCCGACCATGGCCTGGCGGATCTGCAGGCCGGCGAGGACCGCGTTGATGCCCCGGAAGCGCCGAACGGCGGCCTCCTGCTGTCCGAACGTCTTCGATAGGAGGATCCCCGAGACCGACAGCGTCTCCTCGGTCATGGCGCTCATCTCGGCGAGCGATTT
>JANNQZ010000099.1:0-1532 GCA_031401015.1 Chloroflexota bacterium
GCGGAGGCTCCTTTCCACCAGCTCGTTGAGGTCGCCCTTGTAGCCATTGATCTTCGGCCCGAAGGCCACGTTCTCCCAGATGGTCTTGGGGAACGGATTCGGCTTCTGGAAGACCATCCCGACGCGACGACGCACGGCGACCGGATCGACCGCCTTGCCAAAGAGATCCTGGCCGTCCAGCAGGAGTGAGCCCTCGGCGCGGAATGACGGAATCAGGTCGTTCATCCTGTTGATGGTCCGAAGCAACGTCGACTTGCCGCAGCCGGACGGGCCGATCAACGCGGTGATCGCGTTCTTCTGGACCTTGATATCCACGTTCCGCACGGCGCGGAACGAGCCGTAGAAGCACGACACGTCGCGCAATTCGATGACGTTCTCGCGGTCCGCCTCGGCGATTGCGGGCGCCTCGCGCGTCATCGGGACGATCCGGATGGATGGACCGGCGCCGGCGTTCGGGGCGGTCTGCGCCGGCGCCTCCGGGAGGGCGATGGACACGGCTTGCTCCTCTACCACTGGATGTGACGTGAGAGTCGAGCGCGCACGACGAGCGCGAGCGCGTTGAGCACGAGCATCATGGCCAGGATCACGATGATCGCCGCCGCGGAGATGCCCTGGAAGTCCTCCTGGGGGCGCCCTGCCCACTGCAGGACCTGGATCGGCAGCACGGTGTAGCTGCCCGCGATCGGGTTGGGCAGGAAGGTGACAAAGACCGATGCGCCGATCAGCAGCAGCGGCGCCGCCTCGCCGATGGCCCGCGCCATGGCCAGGATCAACCCGGTCATGATCCCGGGCGCCGCAGCAGGAAAGACGGATCGGCTGACCATCTGCCAGCGAGACGCGCCGAGGGCATAGGCGCCCTCTCGCTGGGGATCGGGGACGGCGCGCAGGGCTTCGATCGAGGCGATGATGACGACCGGCAGGATGAGCAAGGTCATGGTCAGGCCCGCTGACAGCGCAGTCGGTCCCAGGCCAAGCAGGCGCACGAACAGGGCGAGCCCCAGGATCCCGTAGATGATCGAGGGCACGCCCGCGAGGTTGCTCATGTTGGCCTGGAGGAGCCGGTTGACCCAGCTATCGCGCGCGTACTCGGTCAGGTAGATCGCCGCCGCCACGCCGAGCGGGAAGCTCAGGACGCCGACGATCACGCCGACCTGGAGCGACCCGACGAGGGCGGGGAGGATGCCGGCGCGCTCGGGCCGACGCGACGGGACGCCGCTGAGGAACTCCAGGTCCAGCCACGGCAGGCCGCGCGAGAAGATCTCGACCAGGAGGAGGGCCAGCGCCAGGAGGATGACCCCGATCGCCGCCAGGCAGGCGCCGTAGAAGAGGGTGCCGGTCAGCTTCCGGCGCATCAGCGCCGGCTCAAAGCGTGCCAGCTCGGGCGCGGCGGGCGGGTTGATCGACGAAGTTATGGCCATCAGTACGCGGTCCTGTACTTGCGCACGAACCAGCCGCTCAGGAGGTTGAGCACCAGGGTCATGACAAAGAGCGTCGTCCCGACAGCAAAGAGCGACTTGAACTCGATCGATCCC
>JANNQZ010000100.1:0-2729 GCA_031401015.1 Chloroflexota bacterium
GTTCAGGGTTCGTACAGTCATGGCCGGTCATCTTTGGGGGCTTGACGCGTCGATCCCGACTACGTTACCCTGTACGAACCTTGTACATAACGTCCGACTCCCGTCCAGCTCGCTCGCGCCTGACTTCGATCGTCCCGTCGTTGCCCCTACGGATCGGACTCGAGCGGGTTGCCGCTGCCGGCTCCATCCTCGAGGCGATCCGGGTCACTCCGCTCGCCGTGGCCGAGATGGAGACCAGCGTCGACTCCGCGACCGTGGCACGATCCGTGGTCGGTCACCTGGTGGCCGCCATCCGAGACGATTCCGACGCCGTGACCGGCATCGCGGCCGTTCATGCCCTGGCCGCCATCCCGGGGAGTCGGGCCGACCGCGCGCTCGCAGATGTGCTCCGATCGGGTCCCGGTCCTCTGCCCGCGCATGCGGCCTGGGCCAGCGCCGGTCGAGCGCCGGCGGCCGAGCTGTTCGAACCCCTGGTCGACGTCCTGATCGCGGGCGGCCTGGGCGGCATGCACGCCCAGACAGCGCTGGCGCAGTGGGCACGTGCCGAGCCAAGGCTGGTCGCCGCGGCGCTGCGCCGGGGACTCGTCCGGACGAACGGCGGGGACGGCCGACGTCACGTGACCGAGACACTCGGACTCGTTCCCGATGATGGGGTGCTGCCGGATCTCGCGTCGGTCGCCGCCGACCGCAGCGAGACGGACGTCGTTCGGGTGGCGGCGATCGCCGCACTCGGGGATCGCCTCCGTACCCCGATGCCACGCTCCATCTCGGCCCTCGCCGGCGGTGATGACCGGGTCGCGGACGCCGTGCGCCTCGCCGAATCCGATCGCGCCTTGCGGCATCTCGACTTCGTGGGTGGTCGGCCTTCGCAACGGATCGGATCACATGCTGCTGCGGACGGACGCGGTGTGCGTGTGGCGCAGGTCCACCTCGGCGCGGTCCTCGATCCCAATCTCCTCCACTCCGGCGTGGGCGATACCGGCGGCATCGCGACACTGCTGGTCAGACTCGGCGTGGCGCTCTCCCTCACTCCCGGTATCGCGGAGGTCGTCACGATCGGCCGCGGCACCGTGCGCGATGTGCTGGACGCTGCCCGGCAGCCCATCGGCGGCCCCCGATTCGCTCCTGTGGCGCTCGAACCCGAGGCCGGTACGGCATTCGCCGACTCCTGGCCGGCCCGCATCTCGGCGGAGCGCGGTCTACGGCGCGTCATCCGCGTCCACGGCCGGCCGGACGTCATCCACCTGCGGATGGCCGACGCCGGCACCCTGGCCGCGGCAAATGTGGCCGCGACGCTGGGGGTCCCCACCGTGTTCAGCCTCGCACCAGACCCGCACGGCCTCATCGCCAGCCGCGAAGCGTCGGGCGATCTCGACCGAAGGCGCTTCGGCATGGATGACGCGACACTCCACCTGTGGTATCGCGTCCACCTCGTCGAGCGCCTTGCACGGCAGGCCGACCATGTCGCGCTCTTTCCGCGTGAGCGGCTGATCGACCGGCTGCGCGAGCTCGTCGGGATCGACGTCATGGCGACCCCCGGGCGCTTCACGGTCGTCCCGGAAGGGATCGACGTCGCCCTGATCAGACGCGGAGCCGCCACCATAGCGGGGTTGTCGGCGGTCAAGGAACCCGACGCACCTCCGGGGGACGCCTGCGCAGGCGAACCAGGAGGAGCGCCGCCGCCCGGCGCGTTGAGGTACCTGCTCGACCGGGTCGCGGCGCTCCCGCCGACCCGCCACGGCCTGCCGATCGTGCTGTCTGTCGGTCGGTTGAACGAGCTGAAGGGGATGGCCCGGCTCGCCGAGGCGTTCGCCTCGGATCCGGCGTTGCGGGCCAGGGCGACCCTGGTCATCGTCGGCGGCGATCTTGACGATCCAACCCCGCCGGAAGCGAACGAGCTGGCCCGGATCCGGGCGGCACAGGCAGCGCAACCAGATCTGGCAACAGCCCTCGTCCTGGTGGGCCATCGGCCCAACGGCGAGGTCGCGCAGCTGCTCGCGGCAGTCCGGTACGGCGTCGGTCGGTTGATCGGTCCGGGCGGTGCCTATGCCTGCGCGAGTCGCAAGGAGGAGTTCGGCCTCGCGATCGTGGAGGCGCTGGCCGCCGGACTGCCGGTCGTGGCGCCACTGGCAGGCGGGCCGGCGACATATGTCGAGGAAGGCCAGACTGGGAGGCTCGTCGACACGTCCGATCCGGCGGCCCTGGCGCGCGGTGTGGCAGGTGCTCTCGATCTCGCCGGCCGGCCCGGTCGCGCCGAATATGCCGCCGAAACGATCGCGTCCAGATACGACATCTCCGGCATGGCGCGGGACATGACGTCCGTGTACCGCCGTGTCGCGATCGGTTCGCGCGACTCGATGGCGTCGTGACCCTCCTGGTCGTCAGCCCGGACTATGCATCGCATGCCGTCCCGCTGATCAGCATCGCCGAGGCCTGGCACGACGCGGGCGAGCAGGTCGTCGTCGCCACCGGGCCTGCGGTGGCGCCGCTGGTGGCTCGAGCGGGTATGCAGTTCGCCCGACTTGCCTTGGGCCGAGGGTCCAATCCCGGCGTCGCCCGTCCCGAACAGCAACCGGCCGGCGAGGACGACAACCTGCGAGCGTTCTTCGAGGCCACTCGCCGGGGGATGGTCCCGACGCTTCGCTACCAGGCAGAGGCGCGGGCCCAGGATTTGCTCTGGGAACCCGTCGAGACCGCGCGTCGGACGATCGAGATCGTCCGACAGGTTC
>JANNQZ010000101.1:0-7855 GCA_031401015.1 Chloroflexota bacterium
CGTCGAACCGAGGCCGCCGGCCTGGGCAATGTCTGTCCGGGCAATGTCTGTCCGGGCAAGGTCTGACCGGGCGACTTCTGGCCGGGCAACCGAGCGCCGGACGCCAGCGCCGTGTCGACATCCACCCCGTCCGCCGACCCGTCCGCCGCGCCGCCCGCCCGCGCCGCCCGCCAGTCGGACTCGAGGATGCTCATCGCCAGCTCATCCCACCAACGGTCCTCGCGCCAGATCGACTCGCGCGACCGACCCTCGACGACGAAGCCGCACCGCCGATAGGCCCGAATGGCGCGGACGTTGAACTCGAAGACGTAGAGCGCAATGCGGTGGAGGCCCATGACGCCAAAGGCGTGATCGATCATCAGCCTCGTGGCCTCCGTGCCGAACCCGCGGCCCCAGGTGTCGGGCTCACCGATCGTGATGTGGAACAGGGCCGAGCCGTTGTCGCCGTCCATCTGGCTGAAGGCGCACGTCCCGACCAGTCGATCCGTCGACCGCTCGTGGACCGCCATGGCCAGAGCATCGGGGCCGACGACTCGCGCCGTAAAGAACCGTTCGATCTCGTCGGAGCGCATGGGTGTCTGCTGGTAACGCGCCAGGCGCGCGATCTCCGGGTCCGCGTACCAGCGCCGAAACGCCGCCAGGTTCTCGGGCGTGTGCCGACGGAGGGTGACCAACCGGCCGGTCAGGATGTCCGGAAACGGGCGCTGCGGGGCCATCTCCGGCACGGTATACCATCGCTGCCATGCGTCGCTGGAGCGAGCTCGCCGAGCAACTCTCGACGACCCCGCAAACGTCCGGAAAGACCGCTCTCGTCGCGGACTACCTCCGGTCCCTGAGCTCCGAAGAGCTGCCGATCGCCGCCGTCTTCCTGACCGGTCGCCCGTTCGCCGAGGCGGATCAGCGGGCCACGGGCCTGGGCTGGGCCGCGATTGCCTCGACGGTCGTCGCACTCGCGGCAGCTCCCGGCTCGGCGCTTGGGGAGGCGTACGACCGATCGTCCGACCTGGGCGTGGCGGTCGCGGAGGTGCTGACCGCGGCCGGGCACGCCCCGCCGCCGGCCCTGACCCCCACGCTCCGGGAGGTTGCGGCGGCATTCTCGGCCATGGAGACCGCTTCGGGTCCGGCTCGCAAATCGGCGATCCTTCGCGACCTGTTGGCTCGCTGTGACCCGTTGACGGCAAAGTACCTGGTCAAGGTGCTTGGCGGCGACCTGCGCATCGGGCTCCGCGAAGGACTCGTGGACGCCGGTATCGCGCTCGCCTTTGGGCGCCCGCTCGATGACGTCAAGTGGGCCGGCATGCTCGTCGGCGACGCCGGGCGACTGGCGACCCTGGCCCGCGCCGACGAGCTGGCCAGTGCCGAGTTGACCCTGTTTCATCCGCTCAAGTTCATGCTCGCCTCGCCGGCCGAAGACGCCACCGAGATCATCGCGCGGCTGGGCCCCGAGGTCTGGGTGGAGGACAAATACGACGGGATTCGAGCGCAACTCCACAAGCTGGGCGACGACGTCAGGATCTACTCCCGCGACCTCCACGACATCAGCACGGGTTACCCCGAGATCGTCGAGGCGGCCGCGCGACTGAGTTGGGACGGCATCCTCGATGGCGAGATCCTGGCCTGGCGCGATGGAACCGTGATGCCCTTCATCGCGCTGCAGGGCCGCCTCGGCCGAAAGGCCCCGTCTGCGGCCATCCAGGCGGCCATCCCGGTCGTCTACGTCGCGTTCGACGCCCTGGCACTGGGACCGGAGGGGGGAGCCCCGATCGAGGTCCTCCTGCGGGCCACGCTCCGGGACCGCCGCGCCCGGCTGGACGCGCTCGATCTCCCGCGCGCCGCCGCCGATGGCCGGTTTGCCGTCTCGCGTCTCTCGGTTGCAGCCGACGCCGCGGCGCTGGAGGCCGCGTTCTTTGGCGCTCGGGAGCGACGCAATGAGGGCCTCATGGTCAAGGACCCGCACAGTCTGTACTTGCCCGGTCGACGCGGTCTCGGCTGGCTCAAGCTGAAGAAGGCCCTGGCCACCATCGATTGTGTCGTGGTCGGCGTCGAAGGTGGCCACGGCAAACGTCACGGCGTGCTGTCTGACTACACCTTCGCCGTTCGCGACGAAGCCGCGGGCCGGTTGGTGAACATCGGCAAGGCCTACAGCGGGCTGACCGATGCCGAAATCGCCGAGATGACCCGCTGGTTCGAGGCCCACACCATCGCTCGCTTCGGACGATATCGACAGGTCGAGCCGACCGTCGTCGTCGAGATCGCGTTCGACGTCATCGTCCGCTCCCGCCGGCACGCTTCTGGCTTCTCGCTTCGATTTCCCAGGATCGTCCGCCTTCGAACGGACAAGCACCACGACGAGATCGACACTGTTGCGACGGTCACCGCCCTGTACGAAGGACTCCAGCACGGCGCGGAGCTGTTGGCGACCGCCGGAGCGATGACTGGGCGGCTGCGGCGCGATTGACGCTCGCCGGTCCCGGGCGGCCGGTATGCTTCGCTCGTGTTCGAAGGTTTCGCCGGCGCCGCGCGCGATGCAGCCATCACTCTGGTCACTGACGCCTTTACCGTCCACGGGACCATCCACACGCGCCAACGGCGGATCACGGACATGCTCAACACCGCCGAGCACGAGTTCCTGGTCATCGAGAACGCCACGTTTGAGGAGTTCGGGGCCGCCGGCGTCGCGATCCAGGCCGATTTCGCGCAGGTCAACCTCGGCACCGTCCTGTTCGGCGTTGCCAACGAGCCGGTCGAGGCGCTCCCCGAGCTGCGCGTCTCCAAGGTCCAGGAGCGAGCCCTGATCTCCGTCCCGCCATTCACGATCACGGGTCGCATCCACCTGATGGCGGGACGCGATCTGCGCCAGGCGCTGGACGAGTTGACCGGCCGATTCCTGCCGGTAACCGAGGTGCTCTACTGGTCGGACCGGCTAGGCGAGGCACGGACGACCGTCCAGATGGTCGCGGTCAACCACAGTCGAGCCCAGATCCTGGCTCCCTACCGCGAGGTCGACCCATGGGCTGGCCTGGATCGATCCGGCGGGGCCGCCCCGGCCGGACGTGGGCCCGCAGCCCCGGCGGCAGGCGGCGGATCAGCGGCGCCCCGGCAACCTGACCCGGCCTGGCCAGAGGTCGATCGCCCCGGCTGACCCACTCGGCTGGGTGCCGGCTGTCAGCGATCCTGCTTTCAGCGATCGACCGGCAGGTCCAGCCGGTTCCCCCATTCGGCCCAGCCGCCATCGTAGACGGCGACGTCCTCGTGGCCGAGCAGCGCCAGGACGAAGGCCAGCTTGGCCGCCGAGACGCCGGAGCTGTCGTAGCAGACCATCCGCCGCCCGCGACCGACGTTGGCAGCATGGAGCATTGAGCGCAGCTGGGCGCCGTCGCGCAGACCTTGCCGGCCCGGTTCGCTGGTCGCCCCGACCGGCACATTCACGGAACCCGGGATGTGGCCCAGCCGCCTGGTGTTGCCTTCAAAGCCCTTGTATTCCGCTGGCGCCCGGGCATCGAGCAGCATGACGTCCGGCGCTCCCAGCAGTCCACGAACGTCGGCAGTCACCAGCCGCGTGCGGTTGGGCCCGCGGGGGGTGAACCTGCCGCGGGGCGGCGCGACCACGGCGTTCGAGATCGGGCGACCCTCCCGCACCCAGTCGGGATACCCGCCATCAAGGATCCGGACCGTCTCGAGGCCATACGCCCGCAGACTCCACCACGCACGCGCCGCGAAGACCGACTGCGAATCGTCGTAGACCACGACGGTCGACTCGTCCGAGATCCCGGCCTGCCCTGCGACAGCCGCGATCTGTGCCGGGCCCGCCAGCAGGATCGACTCGCCACTCTCGGTCGCCTCCGACAGATGGGTCCGCCAATCGATCTGGACGGCGCCAGGAATATGACCGACGGCGTACACATCGGCCGCACTGCCGTCCGGCCGCCAGCGCAGGTCGAGCACGCGAACCTCGGCCCGCCCGAGTTGCTCGGCCAGCCAGTCTGTTGTTGCCAGGATCTCCGGTCGGGCCAGGCCAATCATCGCGGCTATCATACGGCGGTGGTTGACCCGTTCCTCCCCGACGCGGACAAGCTGGCCGCGATCCGGGAGGCCCTGCCGGCCCTGTCCGCCGGGATCTACCTGAACACCGGATCGGCCGGTCCGCTGCCCGCCGAGACGGCCGCCGCGATGGCCGAGATGGCGCTCTGGGAGCGCAACGTCGGTCGCGCCAACCCCCCTTCATTCACGGACGCGCTGGCGCGGATGGATGAGGCCCGAGCCGGCGTCGCGGCCGTGATCGGAACGGATGTCTCGGCCGTTGGCCTGACCCATTCGACCACGGACGCGATGAACGCCGGGTCCCTGGCCTTTGACTGGCGGAGCGGCGGGCGGATCGTGACCACCCGATCGGAGCATCCTGGCGCGCTTGGCCCGCTCTACGCCCTGCGCGAACGTGGCGTCGAGATCGCCTTCGTCGACGTCGAGGCCGGGGGCGACGATGACCGCGTCCTGGCCGCCTTTGACACCGCCATCGTCCCAGGCACACGGCTCGTCTCACTGTCGCACGTGCTCTGGACAACGGGCACCGTGATGCCGGTCGCGGCGATCGCAGCGTTGGCGCACGAACGCGGCGCGCTCGTCATCGTGGACGGTGCGCAGGCGGCTGGCGCGATCCCGTTCCGGTTCGATGACCTCGGCGTGGACCTGTACGGCATTCCCGCGCAGAAGTGGCTGCTCGGCCCCGAAGGGATGGGCGCGCTTGCGGTCGCTCCCGCGGCCATGGACCGGCTGATCCCGGCGCTGGGTGGGCATGGCTCGTTCGAGCAGGTCGATTCCAGCGGTCTGGTGACCTGGAGGGTCGATGCGCGCAAGTTCGAGTCGTCGTTCTTCCATCGCCCGTCGGTCATCGGGATGGCCCGATCGCTGGGCTGGCTGGCGATGTATGTGGGTCTCGACTACATCCACCGGACCGGGACGACCAAGGCGCTGACAATGGCCAATCGGCTCAAGTCGATCGCTGGCGTCACCGTCCTGACACCGACCCAACGGATGGGAACGCTGGTGACGTTCCGGATCGCGGGTTGGTCGGCGCAGGCGGCGCTTGACGAGCTGGGCGCTCGGGTCTTCGCCATCGCCCGCATCATCGCCAGCCTGGACGCGCTGCGGATCAGCGTGGGCTTCTTCAACTCCGACGACGAGCTCGAGCGGTTCGCCGGTGCCGTCGAGCTGCTGGCCGCGCATACGCCCGAAACCGTGCCGCCCCGTCGAGGGCTGACCATCATCGCGGGGGCGTGAGAGAACCCGCGGCTCCCCGTCGATCATGGGCGGAGGTCCGCTGGCGCCAGTTCAGGCATGCTCCGCGCCCGATCGTGCGGGCCGTCACGGCCAGCCTCTCGGTGGCCGTGGTCCTGGCCGCGATCTACCTCGCGTACGACGTGGCCCTCAGCCGCGGCGCCGATCTTCCCGGCGGGGACCTGCGGGTCCTGGCACTGGCGTGGTACGTGGCCATCGTCTTGACCGGCGGCAGCCTCGTCACCTGGCTCGTGGTGCCCCAGCCGACTGGCACGTCCATGGTCGTGCGGCGCAGCGGATGGAGCGCGGCGCTGGGGTTCTTCGCGGCCGTCCCGATCGCCTACCTGGTGATGATCGTCGCGGTACAGATCGTGCGGCCGATCATCGGCTGAACCGGTCCCGCGCCTGTTGTGGACGCAGGCCCGTGGAACCGCCACGGCGCCCAGATTCAGGTACTCTCCGAGCCGTACATCGCCCGTGTGTGGACCGGTCCCTGCCACACCGGCAACCTTGACGAGGACCACACGTGTCGATCGACGGCCAACACATCGCGCTACCCAGGCTCTACGGCGCACCCGCCTATGCGAGGCCCCCGGCGACGGTCAGCGCAACGACCCGGCCATTCGATCCGGACCAGCTGCCGCTGGAGCGATACCGGGAGGACGAGTCGGCGGGTGAGGGGTCCCATCCACCGGCCCGCGTCTACGCTCATGCCATTGAAGCAGCGAAGCCGGCGCGTCCAAGCGTTCACGCCAGCGTTGATCGGCCGCATCCAACCAGCCTTCGGCCCCGACTGTTCCGCCTCCGCGATGTCGCCGGGAAGCTTGTCCGGGACAAGTGAGGTGGGGCGTCCCGGGGAACTACGCGGTCACCCGGATGTAGGATCAGCGGGGTTCCCGACGGGGGAGTAGCTCAATCGGTCAGAGCGGCGGGCTTATATCCCGCTGGTTCCAGGTTCGAGTCCTGGCTCCCCTACCACCGATCAGCGGCTTGGAACTGCGCCGCCCGGGGGACCCGCCTGTGCAAGCGCGACGAGCCGATGGCGTCGCGTGGCAGACAGGGTACGTTGCACCGGAAGTGAGGCCACCCAGGCCGCGATCTCCGCGGGCGAGATGACGGCGCAGCCCGGCATCCGCTCGACGACCTGGTCAGTGACCACGACGGCGGCGTGGACGCGCACGACGAAGTCAAGGTCCGCCCCGGCGAACCAGAGCCGCACCCGCTCTGCGTCGCGGACTGCCTGCTGGAGCGGCTCCTCCACCCAGCGCCATTCGTTACCGATCCGAGCTTCCCAACCAGACGATGTCCGGCGCGGCTGCCTCGGCGACGGCACTTCGTTGATGACCGCCGCACCGAATGGTCCGACCAGCAGCTCCGGGATGGAGCGGCCCGTCTCCGCGAGCACGTTGCGAAGGATGACGATTTCGTCACCCATTGAGGCCAGTGCGCGCGCTGCCACCCCGTCCATCCGGTCTGGAGTGATCGCAGCCAGAAGTGCGGCCAATCGGCTGGTTCCGGCCACCACCAGGCAACCCGCCGCGAGCAGCGCAAACGACAGGACCCCAAGCCCGATCGGCATCTGGCGGCCCGCCGCGATAGCACCCGGGGCCAGCCAGGCTACAAAGGTCGTGGTGAGCGACAGGTACCCGACGAGAAGCCCGGCAGCAACGAGCAGGGCACCCACGAAGGTGTTGCTGACAAGCGTGCCGAACCGCTGTTCCGGCCGGCGGTCCGTCCGTCGGGGTGCGGCAACTGTCATCAGCCGGAGCATGGACGATCGCGCGTCGTCCGCCAATGAGTCATCCGGGGCAACACCGGGCGGCGGACGGACCACCTGCTCGTCCCAACTCCACCGGACCCCGCCAGTGGCGGTGACGGTTCGCACCAGCCGCTCGACGTTAGGGGCAACCGGGCGGGCCCGGTTGGATAGGCCAAACCGGACCCCCGTACCATTGCCGCGCACCCTGCCTCCAGCCCATCCTCGCGTCGCTCCGGGCCATGACCCGGTCGAGAAGGCGCTGTCGGAGTGCTCGCCATCGGAAGCCGGACCACGCGATACGTTCCCGGGCCCGTCATGCGGGCCATCGCTGCGGCTGCCGTCTTCCTGGTGGCCGTGGCGCTGCCTGTTGCCGCCGCGAGCGGCCCGAACCGCCTGTTCAACCCATCGTTGGCGCCCGCCAGTGGCACGCCCTCGACCACGATCGAGGCGACCATCTGGTATCGAAGCACCGACGGCTCGGAGGCCGAATGGGTGCGCGTCTCGATCGGCACTTCGACCCACGAGATGGCCGCACAGCCCGATGGGACCTGGAAGGACGGGATGGAGTTTCGCTGGTCGGGCACGGTTCCAGCGGGCACGCACGCGGTCACCTTCGCCTCGAAGGGTCGCGATCACTTCTCCTCGACCGTTCCGGGTGGGACGCTGTCGATCATGACCCCCACGCCAACGCCAACGCCAACGCCAACTCCCACACCCGCACCGACATCCACGCCGACGCCTACGCCGACGCCAACTCCCACACCCGCGCCAACGGCAAGCCCAACACCCATCCCCACGCCCACACCGACCCCATCGCCCACG